>JAJQGZ010000042.1 GCA_021200075.1 Clostridiales bacterium
ATGTCCCCAAACAAAGTGTAAACCATGTCCCTATTGACATACTATCCGCCCCTACTACTGTGTATCGTCTAAAACTTTATGAATAGTTTTTATCGTTGTGTAATTTACTTCTTGTATTTTAATAGAAAATTATATGATAATTCCAATTATTTATAAACTTTTAGTAAATACAAGGTACTACAAAACACCATTGTTTTATATGCCTTTTTACAACTGGCACCAATTAGGTAAATTAAATTTGCTCTGCATTTTTAATATCTCGAAACAACAAATATCGTAGGGGCGGATATTATCCGCCCGCAGGAAATTCAGTTTTTGACAAGAGAAGTAAGCCCTATATCCTCGTTATACAAAACAGGGTCAAGACCGAACTTATTATTCAGCGTACTCTTTCCGCCTGTAAGAGTTACATAACCCTGGTACATAGTCAGTCCCTTTTTGCCCTCAAGCTGGATTGCGTCGCCGGTTTCACTGACGATTGCGAGAACCGACGGAGTATCTCCTGCGCTTGTATCTATCGCTTCAAACTCCATATTCTTACAGCGAATACCGTCTTCATAGGAATTAATAATTACGGTTGCGTTGGCACCGAATGCGATATTTGAATATTCGGTGTCCGTAACATTTCCGCTTTCGTCCGTTATATCAAGCTTGGTATCAATACCTCTGTTGCCGGAAGAAGTGATATTGAGAGTAATATTTTTAATATCCAGCTTCGCTCTCGGATTAACCGAGGTGGAAACCGTGTTGATATTCAATGTACCGTGACCTTTAAGCTCCAGCTTTGTCTCGCACTGAATACCCTTTCCGCCAGATGCGGTAACGGTAAGATTATTTTCCATGCCGTTATTTGCGGTTACGGAAACCGTGGGAACAATCGCTTCGCCGGTATCGTCCGTGTCCGTGCATTTATTATTTATTCTGATACAATCGTCGTTATTAGCTGTATCGTTATTTGTAATCGAAAGACCTGCGAGCTTAATATCGGCATCGTCATATGCATCTACGGAAACGGTTATGTTCTCCGCCTCGCCGGAAAGCTCAAAATTATCAATATACTTTGTCGCTGTGAGCGTGAGCTTATATCCCGATGTTGAAAGCTTTGCAACGCCCTCAAGTGCCGTTAAATCGTCGGAAGTCAAATTTGTCATATTAATACGGCAGGTATCGGTTTCAACCGCTTCGCCGCAAGCAGAGCAGGTGTAATAAAGATGCGTGTACTCCGTGCCGTCCTCGGTTTCGGTTGAAGCGGTAACTACCGAGTATACATATTCACAATCGGAGTACTCACAGTAATCACAGCCGTCATTTGTGCAATAGGTGTAATGCGTGCCGTTTTCGGCGGAAACAATTTCATCACTCATATTATGGGCGATAACATCTGTGTAATCGCTGACATAACTGTCGCCGCAGACGCTACAGGTGTAGGTTGTATATCCCTGCTCGGTGCAGGTTGGAGCGGTTGTTGCAGACACATAGCTGTGACCCGTCGCTTCAAGCACAGTCTCGTCCTTTGTCTTTCCGCAGACACTGCACACCTTAGCCGCCGAGCCGTTTTGGGTGCAGGTTGCTTCGCTCAAAACGGTATAGACATATGAATGTTCGCCTGTTGCCGACATCGCAACGGTATTTACATAACCGCAATCCGTGCAGGTTGCCGTTTTACTGCCATCGGTTGAACAGGGTAGGCGAACCGTTACGGTATAACTGCCGAAGGTATTATCCTTTACCGTGTAGAAAACTACCGCCGAATATGCACTGTAAACCTTTTTGCCCTTTACGGTTCTGTAAGCTCTTACCTTGTAATAGCCGGTACTGCCGGAAGTAAAGGAATGGGTATACGATATGTTCTTTGTTATGGCAATGGTTTTATATGTTCCGTTTTCGTCCGAGCTGTATCTGATGTCATATCCGCTTGCGCCCTTTACCTTTTTGAAGCTGACGGTAACCTCGCCGCAGCTTTCCGATGTAACATTCACCGACGACGGCTTTTTGGGTCTGCATTTGATTTTAACAACCTTTGAAGTCTTTTGAGCACTGCCTTTTTACAGCTACAACCTTATAATAATAGGTCTTGCCGCAGGTGAGCTTCTTGTCGGTTATAAGAGGCTTTCTTAACAGTTTTTATCGCCTTGTAGCCCGACTTTTTCTTGGTTGAACGCATAATAATATATTTTTGCGCACCCTTAACTTTTTTCCATTTCAGCTTAACGGAATTATATGAAGCGTTGCTCGCTTTCACCTTTGGAGCGGAAACGCTCGCCGCATATGCCGTAATTACACTGTCTGCGCTTGCAAGCTGTGAAACCGTCACGGAGGAAAACGCCATAACCGCAGCCAGGAAAACAGCAAAATATCTTTTTTTCAACATAAATTTACCTCCGCATTTAATTTTAAAAAATCCGTATTAATACACAAAATTGAATATATTTTAGCATAAAGCATTGAATAAATCAATTTTTAGCTTACGAAATGAACATTGTTTGTCATAGTGTTCAATAAATTCATTGGGACTGCTCCTGTGTTTCCTGCTGTGTTGCCTGAAACATTATATCAAGCGTTTGGCGAAGCGTGTCGAGCGTAGGCTCGTTTAATACGCATTTGACGGAGATATACGGCTTTTTGCCAGTGGAAAGCTTTACCCTGCCTTTCATAAAAGCGTTGAGTATCGCAACCGTTCTTATATCCACCGACTGCAAATAAAACAGCAATGCGCCCATTCTCTCGGTTATCTCCGTAATGTTCAGCTCCATCGCGGTATTCCTGAGCATAGCGATTTCTATAAGACCGTTCACACTCTCCGGCACTTCACCGAAACGATCGGCAAGCTCGTCTCTGACATCGTCGGCATCCTCTTTATTTTTGATATTGGCAATCCTTTTATACATAGAAAGGCGGTGTGCGGTTGAAGAGATATAATCTTCCGGAATATTTGCATTGATGTTCAAATCAATCAGACATTCCTTTTCATCCTCCGGTTCGGCGTTCTCTCCGTTCTTTTCACGAGCGACGGCTTCCTCCAAGAGTTTGAGGTACATATCATATCCGACCGCCTCCATATGCCCGTGCTGTTTACTGCCGAGAATTGAGCCTGCTCCTCTTATTTCAAGGTCACGCATAGCTATTTTGAAGCCACTGCCGAACTGGGTATATTCCCTTATCGCTTCAAGCCGCTTTGTGGCGACAGTTGAAAGCTCCTTGCCCCTTGTGAACATAAAATAAGCATATGCTCGCCTTGACGACCTGCCTACTCTGCCCCTTATCTGGTGAAGCTGGGCAAGACCCATTCTGTCCGCATTTTCAATTATCAGCGTGTTGCAATTGGGAACATCAACACCGGTTTCGATTATAGTTGTGCAAACAAGAATATCAATATCGCCTGCAAGCAAATCATTCCATACCGATGTGAGCTTTTCCTCCGTCATTTTGCCGTGAGCTATGCCGATTCTCGCATCGGGTACGGCTTTCTTAATCTGCAATGCCTTGCGCTCAATCGTTTCAATATTATTATGAAGATAATAGCACTGACCGCCTCGGCTGATTTCCTTCTCCAAAGCCTCCGCAACAATATCTGCATCATATTCCATAACATAGGTTTGAACCGGGTGGCGTTCGCCCGGTGCTTCTTCGAGCAGGCTCATATCCCTGATGCCACTCATAGCTATATTAAGCGTTCTCGGAATAGGTGTTGCGGAGAGAGTAAGCACATCCACACGAGGGAATTTTTCTTTGATTTTCTCCTTTTGAGCAACGCCGAACCGCTGTTCCTCGTCCACTATAAGCAGACCGAGGTCACGGAATTTTATGCTCTTGCTGAGCAGTTTATGAGTGCCGACAAGAATATCGACCGTACCGTCCTCAATCCCCTTTAATATTTCCTTTTGCTTAGACGGGGAGACGAAGCGGGAAATCATCTCTATCCTGACCGGATAAGCCTCGAACCTTTTTAGCATAGTTTGATAATGCTGCATTGCCAGCACCGTTGTGGGTACAAGCACGGCGCACTGCTTTGAATCCCCGACGCATTTAAACGCCACACGCAGAGCGACCTCGGTTTTGCCGAAGCCGACATCGCCGCACAAAAGTCTGTCCATAGGTACGCTTTTTTGCATATCATTTTTTATTTCGTCTGCACAGCGGAGCTGATCTTCGGTTTCCTCATATTCAAATCTAAGCTCAAAATCCCTTTGCAAATCCGTATCGGGTGAAAATGCAAAGCCCTTTGTACTCATCCTTTTTGCATAAAGCTCGGTAAGCTCCTTTGCCACATCCTGCATGGAGCGTCTGACCTTTGCTTTCGCCTTTTTCCAATCGGACGAGCCGAGACGGTTTATCTTAACCTTTGAATCGTCCCTCGGCCCGATATATTTTGACACCAAATCAAGCTGTGTTACCGGCACATAGAGAGTATCGCCGGCGGCATAGCTGATTTTGATATAATCCTTTTTTACCTTATTTATTTCAAGTGCGTGTATGCCGTCAAAAATTCCTATTCCGTGAATATTGTGAACGATGTAATCCCCGACGCTCAGCTCGTTAAGAGAATGAATAGAATTTTTCGACGGTGTTCTTTTCGGCTTTTTAATGCTTTGGTTAGTGCGTGAATGGGTAATAACCGCAAGCTTTATATCCGTAAGCTGAAATCCCGACTGCAAAGTCCCCGTGAGAATATTTATCGCCTTGGGCTGTAAACGCTCCGGTCGTTCCTTAAAGAAAACGCATTTATACCCCATATCCTCAATATCCTTTGCAAGTGCGGCGGCGGCTCTCTGCGTTCCTGCTGTTATGCACACGGTGTAGCCTGTTTTTACAAGAGGAAAAAGTTCCTCTTTAAGCTGGGAAAGCGTACCGCTCCAAGCGTTAAAGCTCTGCACGCTGAAGCTTGCAAGGTGCCTTACCTCGGTATCGAAGCTGCCCCTCGGCAGGGAATCCATATATACGGCATCATTTTTTCTGTAAATATCCGTAAGTTCGTCAAATGTGACTGCGAATTTATCAAGACCCTTGCAAAGAGTTCCGTCCTCGATAAACCATTTAAGCTCCTCGTAATCGAGCTTCTCCTGCCGCAAAAGCCTTTCTTTAACCGAAGCGCTTTCAAATACAAACAGTGACGAATTATCGCAATCAATATAATCAAATAATCCGTTTGATTTTCCGCACAACGGCAGGTACTTATCAAGGCAGGCAAGATTACCGCCGCTTTTGAGCGTGTCTGCGTCTGCAAGGAGCTTATCCTTTGCCTTTGACGACTTGCCTTTAAGCGAATAAGCAAGCTTTTCTATCATTTCGGCAAGCTCTGCATTGTCGTCAAAAAGCACCTCGTTTGCAGGAATTATCTGTATTGAGTCAAGGCTCTCAGTTCTCCTCTGCGTATCAATATCAAACGAGGATATGGTATCAACCGTATTGCCCCACAGTTCAATCCTGACTGGAGCCGAAAGCTGCGACGGGAAAATATCTATTATTCCTCCCCTGACGGCAAACTGGCTTGTGCCGTCAACCTGGTCAAACCTTGTATACCCGGCAAGCACGAGCTTTTGTGTAAGCAAAGTAATATCCGTCTCGTCGTTGACGCTGAGAGTGAATATTCGCTTTTGAAGCTCCTTCACGGTCATTGTGTGGCGAACGGCGGAGCCGATACCGGCGACAACGGCGGTATAATCTCCGCTGAGCATACGGGAAAGCACGTCGAGCCTGATATGCTCAAAATCCCTGCTGACTCCCTCCACATTTGCAAATGTAAGCTCTCTTGACGGATAAAACAATACGCCGTCCTGAAGCTCCGACAAGCTCTCCTGCACTCTTGAAGCCGATATGTCGTCGGGAGTAATTATGACCGCTTTTTTGCCGTTTTCACACAGGGAATGGACTGCAAAGCATTTTGTTATATCGGGAAGACCTACAGCCCCAACCGGAGCATTGAGGGTATCAATACTTCTGCTGAGGCTCGAAAATTCCTTACTCTTATTAAATTCATATGAAAAACAGGACATATCACCGCTCCCGTCGTTAAAGAAATTTGCTGATATTTTAAAATCACTTGAAAATGATTTTAGTTTTATTTTTAAAATTAATTATACAAATTCATAGCCTCGTCGGTTTTGCCGTCCACAAGCAGTTCAACTGCGCTGACTGCATTTTCAAGTGCGGTTTTAAGCTGACTTTCCTGCTGCTTGGGAAATTTGCCGAGTACCCAATCCACAAGGTCGTATTCAGGGTCGGGCTTTTTGCCGACGCCGATTTTAACCCTTGGGAAATTTTCGCTGCCGATATGCGCAATCAGGCTCTTTACTCCGTTGTGACCGCCTGCCGAGCCTTTTCGTCTGACTCGTATTTTGCCGACATCGAGAGTAATATCGTCAAACACAGCAATTACCCTCTCGGGCGGTATGTTATAAAATTTAACCGCTTCGCCGACAGCTTCGCCGCTGTTGTTCATCATAGTCTGTGGCTTCATAATAAGACAGCGTTTTCCGCCGAGCCTTACATCGGCTGTCAGAGCGTGGTATTTGAGCTTTTTAATATCAAAGCCCTCTTTGATAGCAAGCATATCAGCCGCCAAAAATCCTGCGTTGTGCCGTGTCATCTCGTACTTAGCGCCGGGATTGCCCAAAAATACGATTATATAATCATAAACCGTACCGCCGGATTTATTCTTCCTGCCAAAAAGCATCTTCATCTTCCTTTACAGTAATTTTAATTTTATCGGCTCTCTTGCCGTCAACCGTGAGTACCTGCGCCGTGAGATTGCCCGATATGAACGAATCGCCGACCTCGGGTATTTTATCCGTATTCAAAAGCACCCAACCGTTGACCGTTGAGATATAATCCGTCTTTTGATAAATATCAAAAAATTCTTTAAAATCATCTATCGACGCACTGCCGTAAACTATATATTCGTTGTCGCCGATTTTTTCAAAATCGTTTTGCACCTCGTCGTGTTCGTCCCATATTTCGCCTACAAGCTCCTCGAGAATATCCTCAAGAGTGACTATGCCCTCGGTTCCGCCGAACTCGTCGATAACAACCGCAAGGTGCGTTTTATTCTTTTGCAAAATACGCAACAGCTTTGAAATTTTAGTATCCGGCGACACGGCGGGAACAGGCTTTAAAACTGTACGAAGTGATTTTAAATTCCGCTTCCTTGCATTTTCAAAATCACGGTGGTGAATTACGCCGACAATATTGTCAATATCCCCGATATACACCGGCAAACGGCTGAAATTTGTGGTGTTGAAAATCCGTTCTATATCATCAAGCGGAGCATATTTATCCACCGCCTCAACATCTATTCTCGGCACGAGAATATCGCCCACATCAATATCGTCAAATTCAATCGAAGAACGGATAAGCTCGCTTTCGTTTTCGTCTATTTCACCGCTTGTTTCAGCCTCATCAATATAGGTTTTAAGCTCCTCCTCGGTGACGGTATCGATCTTGTCCAAGCCGAAAAGCTTATTTAAGAGCAGCTTCCACTGCTTGAAAAAGAAATTCAGCGGAGTGAATATCACCACAAAGAATTTGACCGCCGGAGTCATAATAATGACAAAGCTCTCCGCCTTTTTCTTGGCTATGGTTTTGGGCGAGATTTCGCCGAAAATCAGCACGGTGACCGTCATAACAATTGTGGAAACCGTTGCGCCGAGATCGCTGTTATCGCCGAGCAGACCGGTGAAAAACAGGGTTGCGATTGATGTGGACACAATATTCACAATATTATTTCCGATTAAAATAGAGGAAAGTACCATATCGTAATCTTCGGCAAACTTCAGTGCGTTTTCGATTTTTCTGTTTTTCTTTTTATTTTCCTCGCTGCCTCTCATCATTGATTTGAGCTTGACCCGATTAAACGAGGTAAAAGCCGTTTCTGCGCCGGAAAAGAATGCGCTGAAAAGCACAAGTATCACCATTGTGCAAAGCATTGGGGCGTTCATTTTGTTCACTCCTGTAAAGCCGTAAAGCATTTAAAAGCCTTGCGCACAAAGGTGTACAAGGCTTTGTTTATATATTTTTATATTATTTTCTGTTTCTGTCGTTTTTGTATCGCTGATTACTCTTAAATCTCCGTTATTCCTCGGGCGTTTTTTCAAACTCGCTGAAAAGCCTTTCATCGTCGGGGGTTTCAAAGTTATACATATTTTCGTCCTTGACATGCTTTTTGATAAAGTCGTCACGGTCGAACAGTTCGTCCGCCTTAACCTTCCACAGCTTCGCCGCACCGATTGTTTTGTCAAACAATGCATTAGCGGATTCCGGAGCGAGCATTTCCGTGGAATAAGCCTTGCTCTCGTTCACCATTTTGCTGAGCGCACCGGGGTTATCGAGCATAGGACAGGGTCTGAGCATATTGTTTGAAAACGGCTGATTATTCTTATACGCCATAAAGAGCGGACTTTTAAGCGCATCTATAACATGGCAATCCTTGATGTTGACATCGGCATAATGGATATAAGCGCAAGGCTCGCAGTCGCCGTTTGCATTAATGTGGAAATAATGCCTGCCGCCTGCAATACATCCCTGTACATATTCGCCGTCGTTCCAAAAATCAAGAGCGAAAATAGCCTTTGTATGGCGCCATTCGTGCATCTTTTTATACATCAAAGCTCTCTGCTCGGCATTTACCATAAGCTCCGGAACGGCGCCGTCGCCGACGGGAATATAAGTAAAGAACCACACAAAAAGAACACCCTGTTCAATAAGCCAATCCATATATTCGTCCGAAGCCAAAAGGTCGGTATTCTTACTTGTGTAGCAGAGCGAAGTGCCGAACGGAACTCCCCTCTTTTTAAGCCGAGCCATAGCCTCGCAAACCTTTTTGAAAGCGCCATCTCCACGGCGATAATCATTTTCTTCCTCATAACCCTCGATAGAAAATGCGGGCAGGAAATTGCCTACTCTTACAATCTCGTCTACAAATTCATCATCAAGCAGAGTGCCATTTGTAAAGCTTAAAAATATACAGTCGGGATTTTCCTTGCAAAGCCTGATAAGATCCTTTTTACGCATAAGCGGTTCGCCACCGGTGTAAAGGAACATATATGTGCCAAGCTCCTTAGCCTCGGAAATTATGCGTGCGAGAGTCTCGTAATCAAGCTGACTGTTCTTGCCGTATTCGGCAGCCCAGCAACCCTTGCAGTGCATATTGCAGGCGGCTGTGGGGTCAAGCAAAATCGCCCACGGAACATTACAGCCGTGTTTCTCAATCGCTTGCATTCTTTTTGAATAGCTGTTTATGGCAACATTGAGCGCAGGGGGAACAAGCTTTTCCACAACATCAATATTTGTGTCGCAAATAAGCTTTTTGGCAAAGACCATCCAGTTATTGTTCGGATCGTCCATTACCTTATGAAGCCCTGCATATGTGCTTCTGTTTACCTTTTTAACATCCGCCATTTCAAGAAGGCTGAGTATCTTTGGCGCATTGGAATTAAAGTCCTTGCGTGCATACTTAATCGCATTCTTGATAGCGATTGACATCGCTGTTTCTTCTATAGATTTCATCAGAAAAATCCTCCCTTAATCAACGAACAAGATACCGAAATAATACTTCATCTTTCGATAAAGCAAATATATATCATTTGTTTGAAATTGTCAAGAAAAATTTTTAACACCCTGTTTGAAGGCTGTTCAAGAATTACGATAATCAAAATCTAATCTGGAACTTTAGCCGATAGGTTTTATCTGTTTTATTTTTATAAATTTCATTGCAGTGAGCGCCCCAGCTGTCATATCCGCCGATGCCCTGCTGACGGGCAATAAGCCTTACAACGGTCTTGTCGTAATCGGTCAAATCCTTTTGGTGAGCGGCATTTTCAATTTCTTTGGGCAGATAGTGACTGACATTAAGCTCCATCTGCGGTTCGGCAATAACGGAGAAAATCTTTTTCCTGCCGACTATCGTCGCATACCTTACACCGGTTCTGTTTCCGCATTCCTGCGGTTTTAAATAATTAACCCGCATATCGTTGACCGTGGTGCTGTAAAGACCTATTTCAGCGCTTTGGCAACGGTCGATATAGTTTTCGTGAGGGCCTCTGCCGAGATATGTAACATCCTCAAAATCGGGCGGAAGCTCGAAGAGTACCGAAACCTCGGGTATTTCCGGCAAAGTATCGTCCGGGAAGAAATTGAAATCCACTTCCATACCCTTAGATGTAATTGTGTAAACAATCTGCGCCTTTGACTCCGGCTGGGTGCATACGGTCGCCGCACAGGTGACGATTACCTTTTTGCCCTGTTCGAGGATTTTATATCCCTGAATCGACCACTTTGTATTATTGTATATACCCGGGGTATCGCCTGCGTCACGCCAACAGCCGAGCCGTGAACCGGCTCTTGTTCCCCTGTCGTTATCTGTGAGCGCTCTCCAGAAATTGAGCCTCATCGGCGCCTGCAAAAGTTCTTCTCCGCCAACCCTTATCGAAGCAAGCTGATTCCTTTCACGCCTTTCAAACCTGACATTTACATCCTCGGATATTATCCTAAGCGAGCCGTAAGTGTCGTCAACAATAAGCTCACTGTCCGTTTCAAGCTCATCATATGTATTTTCAAACTCATTTATGACAAACTGCTCACGGGCAATAACATATCCGGCTTCGCACCAAGAGGTGTCCTCGGTCATTTTGAGCTGAAGCTCAAGGTAACATTCCGTATTTGAAATTTTGCTCAACTCAAGGTCGATAATGGTTTTCTCCTGCGGTTTGACGGAAATTTGTGTGGTTCCCTCGCAGAAAGTTCCCTTGTCGGAGCATTGCCTCCAATAAAGCTCAAAGCAGTTCAAATCGGTGAACATAAATTTATTCTTTATTTCTATAATACCACGCTGTGCGTCAATCGCATTGAAATCAACATTTTGATAAAGCTTCCTGATTTCCTCAAGCTTTGGCGTCGGCTTCCTGTCGCCGAAAAGAAGTCCGTTGCCGCAAAAATGACCGTCGTGCGGATTTTCGCCGAAATCACCACCGTAGGCAAGATATTCAACGCCGTTTTTGTCGGTTGTGAGTATGCTTTGGTCAACCCAGTCCCAAACTAAGCCGCCCTGCAAGCAGGGGTATTTATCCCAAAGTCGGGTATACTCGTCGGTAGAACCGCAGGAATTGCCCATTGCGTGAGTGTATTCGCAAAGTATAAACGGTCTGCCGTCACGCCTTGTTACGGCATATTCCTCGCATTCCCAAGGCTTAAAATACATCTTGGACTGAACATCGGAAAGCATTTTTTCATCCGGCGCACTGTGACATTCGTAATGAACAAATCTTGTTTTGTCGGTATTTTTAAGGAAAGCGTACATTTTTTTCGGGATTTCTCCGCCGAGGGATTCGTTGCCCATTGACCAGCAGACAACGCTTGTAACATTCTTATCCCTGTTATAGGTATCCTCAATCCTTTGCATACACGCCTTTTCCCATTCCGGACGGGAGGACGGGAGCTGAGGACAACCAATAATCGTTGAATGACCTGTTCCGTGCGTTTCCATATTATTCTCGTCAAATACATACAGTCCGTATTCGTCGCAAAGCTCCAAAAACCTCGGGCAATTGGGATAATGCGAGGTGCGAACGGCATTCATATTTGACTTTTTCATAAGTTCGATGTCGTACCTCATTACCTCCTCGGTAATGTACCTGCCGGTGTGGCAGTCAAACTCGTGGCGGTTTGTCCCCTTAAATACGACACGGCTGCCGTTAGTGCGGATTATTCCGTCCTTAATTTCAACTCTTCTGAAACCGATTTTCTGGCTGATATATTCAATCGGAACGCCGTCGTTTTTGAGAGTTATTATAAGCGTATAAAGATACGGATTTTCGCTTGACCAAAGGCGAGCGTCGGTTACTATCGCTTTCAGCGGAGTGTTGTGATCCTCGCTTGCCCAGCGGCTGTCGAGCGCAACCGTTTCGCCGTCTGCGTCAAGTACATTCAAATCAAGGCTGAGACTTTCGTAAGCGCCGTTAGTCTTTACTGAAATGTCGATATATCCGTCACTCAAGGTCACATCGGGCTGTGCAACAACGATAAAATCACGGATGTATTCCTTTTGAGTTGTATAAATATACACATCACGGAAAATTCCGCCGAGCCGCCACATATCCTGACATTCAAGCCAAGAGCCTGTACACCAGCGGTAAACCTCAACCCCGATTGTGTTTGAACCCTCTCTCAAATGCCTGGTGATGTCAAATTCACTGCGGTGGAAAGTGGACTCCGAATAGCCCACTCTTTCACCGTTTATGTAGAGATAAAAAGCGGATTCAACTCCCTCAAAGCAGATAACCACTCTTTTGTCAAGGAGCTTTTTGTTGATATGGATTTTTTTAAGATAACAGCCTACGGGATTATGTTTTGTCGGCGCATTCGGCGGGCAAATATCCTCACTGCCCTCCCACGGGTACCTGACATTGCAGTATTGATTTTGGTCATAGCCCTGCATCTGCCAGGAACAGGGAACAATAACAGTATCCCAGTTGTGGGCGTCATAATTCGGCTGAGCGAAATCGCTCGGTCTGTAGGCATAATTTTTATAGAGCTTAAACTTCCATTTTCCGTTTAACAGCTTGCAGTTTGAGGACGCATATCTGTCTGCGTTTTTAGCCTCTTCAAAGCTTTCATACGGCATAAAGGTTGCGTGCGACGGAAGCTTATTAACCCCGACAATCTCCGGGTTGGACTGCCATTCCGTATAGCCGTCGATATAATTTCTTTTCATAGGCTCATTCTCCGTTTTCGTTTTTTGCGAACTTTTATTTTTTACAGTAATACGGCGGGCGGATAATATCCGCTCCTACTGCAAAAGTGTCATCTAAATCTTTACAATCATTTTTGCATTGTATAAATTTATTTCCGTAATCTATCCGTAATCTAAATATTGTTGGGCATATCAAAAATCCGTAGGGACGGATAGTATGTCAATAGGGACATGGTTTACAACTTTTTATCATTTC
>JAJQGZ010000035.1 GCA_021200075.1 Clostridiales bacterium
AATAATCCTTTCGGATTATAATTTCAGTATATTCACCAAAATAATTTGGATTGGATAATAAATAATATAAATTACATTTGGAGGTAAACTAAAATGGCAGTAAAAATCAGACTGCGCCGTATGGGCGAAAAGAAAGCGCCTTTCTATCGTGTTGTTGTGGCGGATTCAAGGTATCCCCGTGACGGTCGCTTTATTGAGGAAATCGGTACTTACGATACTATGAAGGATCCGGCTGAAATTAAGATAGATGCCGAGAAAGCCAAAAAGTGGCTTGAAAATGGTGCACAGCCTACT
Organism: Clostridiales bacterium; assembly: GCA_021200075.1. Taxonomy (GTDB): domain Bacteria; phylum Bacillota; class Clostridia; order Oscillospirales; family Acutalibacteraceae; genus Eubacterium_R. The sequence continues at coordinate 295 of JAJQGZ010000035.1, forward strand.
GATACGGTTAAAAGTATTCTTAAAAAAGAAGGCATCCTTTAATCTTTAAAATTTATGCACAGTTGCGAGCCGTGCTTTTCAGCCACGGTTTGTTGAGGTGCGCTTCCTTTACAAAAATTTTAAAGATATAGGCAGGAGGTGTTTTCTTTGAAGGATCTGTTAATTTCTATTACAAAGGGATTGGTACAAAATCCCGATCAAATCTCTGTTGATGTTGACGAGCCTAACGAAGAGGGTGTTACTGTTTATCATCTTCATGTAAGTGAGGACGATATGGGCAGGGTTATAGGCAAGCAGGGCAGAATAGCCAAGGCTATCAGAGTTGTTATGCGTGCCGCCGCCGTAAGGAACGACGCCAATATTTCCGTTGAGATAGATTAATTGTAACGATTATATTTAGTATTCGGTAAAACAATAAAAGTAAAAGTGGAGTTATTTCTGTAATGAAGTAACTCCGTTCTTGTTATATATGTATGTTAATCGAGTAATTTGCAGTTTGTTTTCGCCGTGCTTTTACAGTATTGCAAGGACGATTCCTATTATTCCGAGTACCGCTAAAATCGGCATAAGGCATCCTGTACCCATACAGCCTCGTCTGAATCTTTTTCTCTGTGGTGACAGCGGGTCTCCGAATCCTCCCGGGCCTCCGCCGAAACCGCCGCCTCTCGGGCCGCCTCCTCCGGGCCCACCGAATCCGCCTCCTGGGCCTCCGCCGGGGCCTCTTCCTCCTGGCGGCATATGTATTCCCCCCTTCCTGATTTTTGTGTGTTATTTATATTATAAAGTACAGCTAATGAAAATTCAACTTCTTTCTATTAACTATTAATGAATTTTTGTTGCCAAATGAGCCAAAAGCAATTATAATACTATGTGTCGGCAACAAAAAGCCTGAACATATCCTGTTGCCGTTTGAACAATATTATTTTAATATCTTGACTAAAAAGGAGTTTTTTATGAAACAATATCTCGAGGTTGGGAAAATCACCAATACCCACGGCATAAAAGGTGAGATGAAGCTTCGGCTTCTTTGCGACGGAATAGACTATCTAAAACAGCTCAATACACTGTATTTTGACGACAGGGGAGAAAAATCCGTTAAGCTCATTTCAGCTCGCATGCAAAAGGAACTTGCAATTATTCGTCTTGATAAAATTGATACTATTGAGCAGGCGGAGAATTTAAAGGGCAGTATGCTTTACTGCAACCGTGATGATGCCGTTATAGATGATGACGCCAATTATATCGCCGACCTTATCGGATGCTATGTTGTGAATATTGATACTGAGGAGGAGTACGGCAAGGTGGTTGATGTACTCAATTACGGCTCCTGCGATATATATGATATTGAATCCTGGGGCAAGCATACTCTTATTCCGGCGATATCCGATGTTGTAAAGGAAATAAACACCGAATATCAAGTGATAAGAATTAAAGCTATGAAAGGACTTTTTGATGAGGATTGATATTCTTACTCTCTTTCCCAATATATGCAACAGCGTAATGAGTGAATCGGTAATCGGCAGAGCAAGGCAGTCGGGCAAAGTGGAAATAAACTGTATTGATATACGAAACTATACTCTCGATAAGCACAGGCGTGTTGACGATAAGCCGTACGGAGGCGGTATGGGTATGATAATGTCGGCACAGCCGATTTATGATTGCTTTCAGTCGCTTTGTGCCGAGATTGGCAAAAAGCCCCACCTTGTATATCTCACTCCGCAGGGCAAAACTCTTACTCAAAGCAGGGTAAAGGAGCTTGCAGAGCTTGATAATCTTGCGCTTTTGTGCGGTCATTACGAGGGCGTTGACGAAAGAGTTATAGAGGAGCTTGAGCCGGAGGAAATATCCGTCGGCGATTATGTGCTTACGGGCGGCGAGCTTCCGGCTCTCATTCTTGCTGACGCCGTGTCAAGATTGCTTCCGGGTGTTTTGAGCGCCGATGAGTGCTTTGAGCAGGAAAGTCATTATGATTCTCTGCTCGAATATCCCCAGTATACTCACCCAGCGGAGTGGATGGGCAGGGAAGTGCCGGAGGTTTTGCTTTCAGGTCATCACGCCAATATTGACAAGTGGAGACGGGAAAAATCACTCGAAAGGACTTTTCTTCGCAGGGGCGATATGCTTGAAAATGCGCAACTCACCGATGAGGATAAAAGCATCCTGTCGAAACTGAAAAAAGAATAAAAAATATGTGTAAATTGCACAAATAACGCATTGATTTTTTGTTTGAAATTAACAAGTCAAACGAACTTGCTTTTAAATCGTTGACCTAATTAATTTTGGTGTTATAATATGTAAAGAACACACGGAAAGTGAAATTATCCACAATATATTGTAT
>JAJQGZ010000001.1 GCA_021200075.1 Clostridiales bacterium
CGTTTACAATATCAAAAAAACCGTTCAACCTCGCTGACGCTTTTTCACATAGGGAGCATAACAACATCGGCGCCGGCATCTATCACAGCATTAATTTCTTCTGCTGAGCCGGTGTTAATAGGATTCACCCTGACAAGAAGCTGTGATGTATCAAGCACTCGTCTGACTGCTCTGACATCGTCAACGGTATGATGATTTTTTACGGTATCCATATTCGGCTGGCGTTCGTCCTTGCCGATATATTCCATATCTATAAAGATATGATCCACTCCTGCCTCCTGCACAACGGCGGCAACCTTGGGATTATTTGTAATATAAAAAAGTTTTAACATTTACCGACTACCGCACTTTCGCAACAACAGGATTAAATTCAAAACGAATTGAAATAACCGTTAAATTATGTTAAATTATATGTTAAATTATATTAACATATTTATTATATTATTTTAAGTTCAATATGTCAAATAAAAGGTATTTAAAACTATATTCAAAATTATCTGTCAAAGCGAAATCGGAATATCGTCTTGAAAGACGAAACAAAATATTGTATATTAATAATATCGAAAACAAACCTTAAAAATTTGCAGGTGAAAGCTATGAATTACAGAATTGAACACGACTCAATGGGAGAGGTAAAGGTGCCGGCAGATAAATACTGGGCGGCGCAAACGCAAAGAAGCTATGAAAATTTTAAAATCGGCGCAGGTATCGAAACAATGCCGAGGGAAATAACCCACGCATTCGGTATACTGAAAAAAGCTGCGGCTATTTCCAACAACAAGCTGAAGCCGAAAAAAATGACAGACGAAAAAAAGAACGCCGTATGCACCGTATGCGATGAAATCATTGAGGGAAAACTTGACAGCCACTTCCCTCTTGTTGTATGGCAAACGGGTTCGGGCACGCAATCAAATATGAACGCAAACGAGGTTATCGCAAACAGGGGCAATGAAATACTCGGCAAAAAGCTGCTCCACCCGAACGACGATGTAAATATGAGCCAAAGTTCAAACGATACATTCCCTACGGCAATGCACATTGCCTGTGTGCTGGGTATTGAGGATAAGGTTATTCCGGCACTTGACGAGCTTATTGCAACATTCAAAAGGCTTGAAGAGGAAAATGAGGGAATTGTGAAAAGCGGAAGAACTCATCTTCAAGACGCAACGCCGATTAAATTTTCGCAGGAAATAAGCGGCTGGAGAAGCTCGCTTGAAAAGGACAAAAAGCTTCTTTCCCTTTCGCTCAATGAGTTAAAGGAGCTTGCACTCGGTGCAACAGCGGTCGGAACAGGGCTTAACGCACCGGAAAAATTCGGTGAACTTGCGGCGCAGGCGGTATCGGAAATAACGGGCAAAAAATTCATTTCTGCAAAAAATAAATTCCATGCGCTGACATCAAAGGACGAGATTGTTTTCGCCCACGGCGCACTAAAGGCACTGGCGGCGGATTTGATGAAAATCGCAAACGACATAAGGTGGCTTGCAAGCGGCCCGAGGCTCGGTTTGGGAGAAATTACGATACCCGAAAACGAACCCGGCTCATCCATAATGCCAGGCAAAGTCAATCCCACACAATGCGAAGCGGTGACTATGGTTGCCATTCAGGTAATGGGAAACGACGCCGCAATCGGAATCGCCGCAAGTCAGGGAAATTTTGAACTGAATGTTTTTATGCCGGTTACAGTGTACAACTTTATGCAATCGGTAAGACTTCTCAGCGACGCTATGAAATCGTTTAACAAAAACTGCGTTTCGGGAATTAAAGCAAACAAAGAAAAAATGCAGTCAAATTTGAATAATTCGCTTATGCTGGTTACGGCACTCAATCCGTACATAGGATATGAAAATGCCGCAAAAACCGCAAAATACGCATACAAAAACAATATATCGCTGAAGGAGGCTTGCACAACGCTCGGATTTTTAAGCGAAGAAGAATTTGACAAAGTGTTCAAGCCTGAGGAAATGGTGTAAAGCATATCGACTTTACATGCAAAGGCGGTGCAAAACTTTGAAAATTATTATAGCACCCGACAGTTACAAGGGTACACTGACTTCAGAAGAAGTGTGTGAATGTATTGAAGCAGGCATACATAATACGAAAAAGAATGCGATATAATATTCGTACCGCTGTCGGACGGTGGCGAGGGATTTGCCGATTGCCTCGGAAAAATGTGTAAAGCTAATATGCTTTACACTGATTGTGAGGACATATATTCAAATACTATAGTGGAAAAAATCTATACTTTCGGAAAAACTGCGATTATCGAGTGTGCCTGTGTAAGCGGATTGCAGGAGAAAAAGGATGTTATGAACGCAACATCATACGGAACGGGCGAACTTATAAAATACGCTGTTGAAAAGGGTTTTTACAATATTATACTCGTTCTCAGCGGAAGCGGATGTTGTGACGGAGGAAGCGGTGCATTGCAGGCACTCGGCGCTGTATTTTACGACAGTAATAAGAACATAATCCGGAGAGCAAACGGCGGTAATTTAAAGGATATAAAAAAAGCGCTGATTTTTCAAAAGTTATAAAGCCAATCAACTTTACATACTGCTGTGATGTAAGCAACCCCTACTACTCTGTAAAGACTAAAACTTTATTTCCGGATAAAGCTGTTTCAATT
>JAJQGZ010000039.1 GCA_021200075.1 Clostridiales bacterium
ATATGATAATTCCAGTCATTTATAAACTTTTAGTAAATACAAGGTAGTAGGGGCGAATATTATCGGCCCGCAAATAACCATTATACAGGGTAATCAAATAGGTAAATTATAAAAGGAACAATAAATATATGTACTTGTACCTCGGCGGAGACGCCATAATAAAAACAGATGAAATTATTGGAATTTTTGATATAGACACCTCCACGGTGAACAAAGCCACGAGGGACTGCCTGTCAAAAACCGAAAAGGAAAACAGAATAATATATGTAAACTATGATTTACCAAAGAGCTTTATAGTTTGTGAAAACAATAATATTTGTGTTTGCCCTCTCAACACCTCAACAATCTTGAAAAGATGTGAGAGGGAGCAGACAAGGAGACTTACAAATGAGTGAACAAGAAAAAACCAATTTAGAAGAAAAAAACATCAATACTGTCGTAACCGAGGAATATTCTGCAAAGGATATTCAGGTTCTTGAGGGTCTTGAAGCCGTAAGAAAAAGACCGGGTATGTACATCGGCTCTACCGGGCCGAGAGGACTGCACCACCTTGTATATGAAATTGTGGATAACTCAATAGACGAGGCGCTGGCAGGAGTTTGTACCCATATTGAATGTGAAATTTTGGACGGAGATGTTATATCCGTTATGGATAACGGACGAGGAATACCCACCGGCATAAACGAAAAAACAGGGCTTCCGGCAGTTACGGTTGTACTCACAGTACTGCACGCAGGCGGTAAATTCGGCGGTTCGGGATATAAAGTATCGGGCGGTCTGCACGGCGTAGGTTCGTCGGTTGTAAACGCTCTTTCCGAATGGCTGGAGGTAGAGGTTACGCAAAACAGGAACATCTATTCCCAAAGATTTGAAAGAGGAAAAGCCGTAAACGACCTACATATTATCGGAGACGCAGAGGGTCACGGAACGCTTATAAGATTTAAAGCCGACCCCGAAATTTTCCAGGAAACCACGGCATACGATTACGAAATACTTTCACGCAGATTAAGGGAACAGGCATTTTTAAACGCCGGTCTTTCAATTACTCTTACCGACAAACGGGGAGACGAGGATCATTCCGAAAACTACTGCTACGAGGGCGGTATTCGTTCCTTTGTTGAATATATCAACACAAGCAGAGGACTTAACCCGATACAGGACGAGGTTATCCACCTCTCAACCACAAAGAGAGACAGGAGCGCCGAGGTTGCGATATGCTACACGGATTCATATAACGAAACGCTCCTTTCCTTTGCAAACAATATTAACACGATTGACGGCGGTACGCACGAAACCGGATTTAAAACCGCACTTACAAGAGTTTTTAATGATTACGGCAAAAAATTCGGAATATTCAAGGACAGCGATAAAAAGTTCACTGGCGAGGATGTAAGAGAGGGAATTACCGCAGTAATATCTGTAAAGCTTACCGAAGCGCAGTTTGAGGGGCAGACAAAGAGCAAGCTCGGAAATACCGATATAGCAGGGCTTGTATCATCAATGCTTTATGACAAACTGATGACTTATTTTGAAGAAAATCCGACAACGGCAAAAACACTTATCAATAAATCGCTCGATGCGTCCAGAGCAAGGGAAGCGGCGAGAAAAGCAAGGGAAAATGCAAGGAGAAAATCTCCGCTTGAGAACAATTCCCTGCCCGGCAAGCTTGCCGACTGCACCAGCAAAGACCCTGAAAAATGCGAGCTTTACATAGTCGAGGGAGACTCCGCAGGCGGTTCCGCAAAGGATGGCAGAAACAGGGAACATATGGCGATACTTCCGCTTTGGGGCAAAATGCTCAATGTTGAAAAAGCAAGGGTTGACAAGGTTATCGCCAATGAAAAATTAGTTCCCGTTGTAATAGCACTCGGTACGGGTATCGGCGAGGAATTTGATATTAATAAATTAAGATATCACAAAATAATTATTATGGCGGATGCCGATGTTGACGGCGCACATATCAGAACACTGCTTTTAACATTCTTCTTTCGCTATATGCCGCAGGTTATAGAGGACGGATATGTGTATCTTGCACAACCGCCGCTATTCAAAGTAACCAAAGGCAAGAGAGGAGTCTACGCTTTTTCCGACGAGGAAAGGGACAAAATAATCGAAGATTTCGGCGGAGACTGCGATATTCAGCGGTACAAAGGTCTCGGCGAGATGGATCCGAACCAGCTGTGGGAAACAACTATGGACCCCGAATACAGGACACTACTCAGAGTTACGATCGAGGACGCTCAAAGAGCGAGCGAGAACTTCTCAATCCTTATGGGTGACAATGTTGAACCGAGAAGAGAATTTATTGAAAAGAACGCTAAATTTGTACAAAATCTCGATGTGTGATATAAATTGTGATAAACGAGGAATATTGACAGGAGTAAACATAAATGAACGAAGAAATACGATATGATAACCAAAAAATTGTAGATGTTGAAATCAGTGATGAAATAAGAAAAGCGTTCCTTGACTATTCAATGAGCGTTATTGTGCAAAGGGCATTGCCCGATGTAAGAGACGGCTTAAAGCCGGTTCACAGAAGAATACTCTACGCTATGTACGAAAATAATTTGTACCCGCCAAACCCGTACCGTAAATGAGAAA
>JAJQGZ010000217.1 GCA_021200075.1 Clostridiales bacterium
AGTATACCATATTTTGTTATATTAGTAAAGTTTTAGCATTTATGGAGTACTACTATGAAAAAAACGGTGCGACATATGTTTTCGCTCCTCAAAAGGGAGCAAATGAGTGTCAAGCAAAAGTACTTGACAGCGGACTTAAAAATTTATCGCTGTTATTGCCGAATAATATATCCGAGCTTGAGGGCGAAGGCGCTGCCGGAGGATTATGCGCAGGACTTTATTCCGTTTACGGCGGAAAAATTAAAAGCAGATTTGACATAATTGCCCGTGCCTGCTTACTTGAAGAAAAAATTGCCGAAGCCAATATTGTTATTACAGGCGAGGGAAAAACGGACGAGCAAACGCTTATGGGAAAGCCGCCTTACAAAGCGAGCGAACTTTGTAAAAAGCACGGTACAAAATGTGTAGTCATCAGCGGAAGCATCAGTAATGTGTCGTTAGGTGACAAAATGATAAGCCTTGTTGACAAGCAAACGCCTTTACAGTACGCAATGAAGAATGCGAAAAAAGTCCTGACCGATAAAGCAAAATTAGTATTGCAATAGTTTTAAATTATATATATAATAAGACTGATAATATTATATTTTAAGGAGGCACAACAACGAAAGCTATACTTCACAAACACAGAGAATTTCTTATAAAATTTGAAGACGGCTACGCCGAGAAAAACGAAGCATGGGACACTCTTAACCAAATTGTAAAGGATTACAGTGTTGACAGCCAAAGCATTTACAGCGAAACATTTATTGAGGACAACGAGGACAAGGTGAAAGCCTTGCAGGAAAAATACGAATTCACCTACGAAATTATTGAAAAATAGCATAAGGAAGCGTTTTTACAATGAAAAAGAAAAAGGCTTATACGGTGGCAACCGCTCATCTTGACACCGTGTGGAGATGGAGCATTGCCGACACTGTGGAAAAATTCATACCCGATACGCTGTCAAAAAACTTTGATTTACTTGAAAAATACCCTGATTACAAATTCAATTTTGAAGGCGCATACAGGTACGAGCTTATAGAAGAATTTTATCCCAAAGCATTTGAGATTATTAAGAAATATGTTGACGAGGGAAGATGGTGCGTTTCCGGCTCGGAGTACGAAAACGAAGATGTCAATATCCCCTCGCCCGAATCCATTTTCAGGAACATACTTATCGGAAACAATTATTTTCAGGAAAAATTCGGCAAAAAATCAAACGATATTTTCCTACCCGATTGTTTCGGATTCGGCAAGGCTTTGCCGTCAATCATAAAAAATGCGGGGCTTAACGGCTTTACAACACAGAAGCTGTCGTGGGGAAGCGCATACGGCTTACCGTTTGACTTAGGCGTATGGAAAGGTACGGACGGCAGTGAAATATACACGAGCCTGAACGCTAAATCATACAGATATAAATTTACAGATGATGTAAGAGCCGATTTGAGCGTAATTGACAGAATTGCCGACAATTCTTCAAAAGCGTCACTCTCCTGGGCAAACCACCTTTACGGTACCGGAGACTGGGGAGGTTCGCCGACCGAGGAAAGTGTAAAATGCGTAAGCGACAGCATACAGGAAAATTCGCAAAACGATTTTGAAGTTATATCCGCATCGAGCGGTCAGGTTTTTAACGATATGGAAAAGCTGAGCGACGAAGACAAAGCTATGCTCCCTGTATGGGACGGCGAGCTTTTAATGACAAGTCACGGCGTAGGATGCTATACATCGAGATGCCAAAGCAAGCGCCTTGCTTTCCAATGTGAGCAAACGGCTATGCTTGCGGAACCGTTTTGCTGTTTGGCACATTACAATTCCCTTGCCGAGTATCCGAGCGATAACCTCAACACAGCTTGGAAAAGAGCGGTAAAGCATCAATTCCACGACGACATAACCGGAACCTCAACTATGGAGGTTTATAACGACAGCTGGAGTGATTATTACAAGTCGATATCGCAGTTTCGTGCGGAATTTGCCGGAGCGGCGGAAGCGCTTTCGCAAAGCCTTGATACATCTCAAATATCAAAAGACGAGAGTGCGGTAATAATTTTCAACCCGACACAGTACAAAAGAACGGACAGCATAAAAACGAAAGTACTTTTAAAGAAGAATACTTTTTATGTAAAAGTTTTTGACTCCGAAGAAAACGAGGTTGCGTGCCAGGTTGTAAACAAAAGGCAGAAAGAGCTTGAAATAATTTTCTCCGCCGAGGTTGACGCATACGAGGCAAGAGTATTCAGAATAGTTGCGAGCGAAACCCCCTGCGACATTGACACGGGACTAAGGGTTACAAACCACACGCTTGAAAACGGAAGATATAAGATTGTATTTAACCGAAACGGCGATATTGCGTACTTTTTTGACAAAAAGCTCAGCAGACAATTAATATCCTCGCCGATAAAAATGGCTTTAATACAAGACACAGGCGCACTTTCCTACCCGTCATGGGAGATAAGAAAAGAGGATATAGACAAGGAGCCGTACTGCTATGCCAACACTCCCGAGTTTGAAATATACGAAAACGGACCGGCACGAGTATCGGTAAGAATAAAAAGAGAAGCGGATTACTCAACGGTAACTCAAATAGTTTTCCTTACGCCGACATCGGAATTTTTACAGG
>JAJQGZ010000083.1 GCA_021200075.1 Clostridiales bacterium
ATATATATGTTCTAAATGAGCATACGAATATCCCGACTTGGTATAACACTGTCGGGATATTAAAAACACAGGAGGAAATATTTATGAGAACATCGTTTAAAAGAGCAACGGCGTTGATTCTATCGGTTGTAATGATACTTACAACCCTGGTTATTTCGCCGCTTTCAGCCCTTTTCGCAACAATCACCACAACAGGCGATTCCGATGCGGTATCTGTTGAGAAGTATAACCTGGCGGTATGGGCAGACCCGGAAAATGTGCTTACTCAAACGAGTATTGATAATTTCAATGCAGGAGATATTCTTGCAACAGTCGGCGGTATTAAGCCGTATATTATCAATGCGCCCACAAGCAGCACGCTCGGTACAATTCTCGCTTCGTCGCTTGAATATTACTGGTTCTTCCCGTCAAATGCGGACTTGTCCGCAATGGTATTTTGGTTTGACAGCTCGTCAACCGTTACCATAGACGGCACCGCAATCACAAGCGGAGAGGCTACCGATGTTCTCACCGATATAAACGAGGGCGGAGTTATGAAAACCGTAACGCTCAATATCGACGGCACGAGTTACAGCGTTACCGCACTTAAAAGCGGAGATGTCGGCGCAGTTTATATAGCTACCGCTTTGGGTTCTCTTTCTTCGATAAACGGCAGCGACGACCACAGCGTGTCGGAAACGGGTTCGATAATTATTGTTGAGCCGGACGGCACCGTGGATTATAACGGCACTCTTGACAAGATGAGCGGAAGAGGCAATAGTACTTGGGACAGCGATACCAAAAAGTCGTATAACATCAAGCTTGCAAAGTCAACATCTCTTTTGGGTATGAACTCGGCTAAAAAATGGTGTTTGCTCGCAAACGAGGGCGACTCCACTCTTATCAAAGATTAGTTCACATATGGTTTTGCAAAATATATAGGCGTAAATTATCAGCCTGTCTGCAAGCCTGTTGATTTGTATGTCAATCAGCAGTATATCGACTCTTATCAGCTTTCGGAAAAGGTTGAGATAAAATCAAACAGAGTAAATATTTCCGATGCATATGAAAATCTTGAAATAGCAAACGGCACCGTTGACGAAACCACGGGAGCCGTTATCCCTGCCGACCTTGACGGTACGGCGGTTGTTTCAACCAACCAAACCTCGGGAAGATTGTATAATTATACCGGTCAGACAATCAGCGCATATACCTCCTCGCCGAGCCTGACAGACCCCGACGACTGCACCGGTGGTTATATCTACGAGCTTGAAATAAGCAACCGCTGGGTTGATGAAAACGCAGGCTTTTGCGCATACAACAGGCAGGGCTGGGTAATTAAGAGTGCGGACTATGCTTCTGACGGTAAGCTTTCCTACAGCTATGATCTTTTATACGCTCTCGGTTCGTTCGTTTATAACGACGGCATTGTTCCGAGTGAAAGCACAACCACCACTTGCAGTAAGCTTACAATGGTCTCTACCACTATCGGCTACGGCTTAAACTCGGTTACAAATCCTGCTCCGGCGGAGGAATATCAGGGTATGAGCTGGAGCGATTTGCTCGATTCCGATTCCGCAGTAAAATATTACTGGACACAGGAATTTTTTCAAGAATATGGACTCCTCCACCTCGTCAACTTATTTTTATAAGGAATCCGATTCCGTCGATTCTATGATTTACGCAGGCCCTGTTTGGGGTATGGATAATTCAATCGGCTTTGACGTAAGCGAAACAAGGTGGGGTCTTACCTGGACGGACAACACCGGCTGGTACACAAAGTCCGCAAGGATTTACCGCTGGAGAGCAAACGACAGCACAACCTCCTACAGTTCGGACGATTATTCTCCGCTTAATTTCTATGCCGCTCTGGCTACAAATTGCGATGATTTCTGGACAATGGCGGAAAAATATTGGTACGCATACATTTCCCCGGCGGTCGATATTCTTCAGGGCAATGCCGTTGATGAAACAGGTACGCTCAAATCCGCAGAAGAATATATAAATACAGTCGCTCTTACCGGTCTTGCAAATGCGGTAAGATACGGCGGAATAAGCGCAACATATGATGTTGACACTCAGGTGAACGGAATAAACACCTGGTTTGCCGAAAGGCAGGAATGGATAAATTTCCAAATATCGCAGATTGATATTTCCTCTGCAAGCATTTCCGCAATAGATGCACAAAGCTATACCGGCAGCGAGATAACTCCGTCACACACAGTTACGCTCACAACAGACAGCGGCGATGTCGTGCTTGAAGAGGGCACGGATTATACCCTTTCGTATGAAAATAATGTAAACGCAGGTACGGCAACGGTTACCATTACGGGAGCCGGCATATATACATCTTCCGTCAGCGCAACATTTGAAATAGTCGCTTCAAGCCTTGAGAACGGCTATACTCTTGAAATTGACGAAAACGCATATACAGATGATATTCTTACCACCGAGCTTGCAAAGGACGGCACGGCGATTGAAAATGAAACAGCCGTTACATATCAGTGGTACAAGGACGGCACGGCGATAGATTTCGCAATGGAGCAGACTTATTGTCGGATATGGTAACATGGTTTACAAAATGTCCGAGGACATGGTTTACACTTTT
>JAJQGZ010000080.1 GCA_021200075.1 Clostridiales bacterium
CCTCGGACATTTTGTAAACCATGTTACCATATCCGACATATTATCCGCCTGCATTAAGCTCACTGAAAATTTATAATTATCATAAAATTAAAACCACTAAATTTACGAAAAGAAAAAATTACAATGAATGATTTTTTATATGCGCTCATATCGGGCGAAACCGCAACTCTCACATGGTCGGGTGTTCTTGAAACCCTGATAGCTTCGATAATCATAGGCTTGGTAATAAGTCTTTTGTATTTGTTCACCCACAGGGAAGAGGGCTACAGTCAGGCTTTCTACGTGGCACTGATTTTGCTTGCGCCTATTGTCGGAATGGTAATTCTCGTTATCGGCAACAATGTCGCCACGGCGTTCAGCCTTGCAGGTGCGTTTGCGCTGGTTCGTTTCCGTTCCGCACCCGGAGACCCGAAGGATATTGCCTATGTGTTTATGAGCGTTACAAATGGGTCTTACCTGCGGTCTCGGCTACTGGATATGGGCGGCTATGGCTGTTGTGATACTCGGCATTGTAATTTTGATTTTGCATTTCACAAACTTTGCAGGCAAAAAGGGCGAGAGATATGTCCTTAAAATCACCGTTCCGGAAACGTTCAATTATGTCGGAGCGTTTGACGACTGCCCTGCAAAATATTGCAAAAGCTATAAGCTCACAAGGGTAAAGAGCGTTGATTTCGGCGCACTTTTCGAGCTTTCGTTTGATGTCAATTTGACGTCAATATGAAAGATTCCAAACAGATGAGGGAAATGCTCAACGATGTAAGGGCGATGAACGGCAACCTCAAGGTTATGCTCAGCGAAGCGGAATCGGTAAGAAGCTACCATTTCCAGTAAGTCGGCATACATAATATAGGAGCAGACCAATGAAATTCAAAAAAGTGCTAATTTTAATAACAGCTTTTTCAATGCTCACGGCGGCTCTTACCGCTTGCAGTACGGACAGTACGGTTGAGTCCGCAAACAGCGACAACGATACCTCAATCACGCAGGCTTCGGAAAGCGATACTTCGGCAGACGAGCAGACCGAAGAAATAAGTGCAGACGGCGAAGCAGAAATAGACGAAAACGGCGAAACGGTTGAAGCCACGGACGATTCCTCCGATTCTTCCTCATCCGGTACTACCGCAAAATCGTATTCATCCTCAAAGACGACCACGGCAAATTCGTCAAAGACGACGACAAAAAAATCATCTTCCGCCTCGTCGTCGTAAAAGAAGTCCTCAAACTCTTCTTCAAAGACAACAACATCGGCGACATCCACAAGCGAAGCAGATACAACAATATCAATCAATCTCACCAAAAACGGCGAAGCTGAATGTTCAAGCAGTAATGTAACGATTGAAGCTGCCACACTTTCCGACTCGCAAGGTACGGTTTATATTGAAGCGCCGGGAGATTATGTTATCACTTCAAGCACGGACACCTGGCACGGTCAGATAATAATTAAGCTTGCCAATACTCAAAGCACAAGCGTCAGATTTGAAAATGTAAATATCACCACAACAAGGGCGAATGTTGTAAAGATTATCGACACAAGCATTTTAGCCGAGAGGAGCTTTATCGAAGCGGAGGCTTCATCATCGTCTTCAAGCGGCGATACGGATAACGACCTCAGAGATGAGATGAAAGAGGTTTCAAAGCAGGACAAGGCACCGAATGTCAGCCTTTCGTTCCCAACCTCCACATCAAGTAGCTTTACAACAAGTGCAAACGCTCTTTCGGGAGTTATATATAATGAATCCAAGCTCACGATAAAGGACAACGGCTCGGTAAATATTTCCGCCACTACAAACAGGAACAACGCAATCTGCTCCACAAAGAGCGTAACATTCAAAAATGTCACTGCCACTCTCACAACGGCGGCTAATACATCAACAAGCGCATTGTCCTCTGCGAGGGGAATATTCACCTTTTCCAAGGTTTATGTCGAGAGCGGAAGCCTTAACATCAAGTCAAACGGAGACGGAATAAGGTGCGAGAAATTTAATTCATCCGGCGGTACAACCACGATAACATCATCAGCCTGCGACGGTGTTGATGCGGACGATGCAATCAATATCACCGGCGGAATGGTCACCGTAAAGGGACTTAAAAAATTCTCTTTCAAGGTTAGGCGAACTAATAACCAAGAGGATATTGACGCAGGCGATAAAACAATAAAGGCATCCGACGGAGTTACAAAGAGTACCCACACTTTCAGGATAGACGGCGGTACGGTAATTGCCGAGGGTAAGAACATTACAACCGTGCAAACGGATTTAACCCAGGCGAGCATAACTTGCCGAAGCGTAAAGGCAAGCAGTTCAAGCGAGGCAAAGGTTGCCATAAGCTTTATGATAAAGGGCAGCGGAGTTAATGTCACTTCGTCAGACAAGTGTATCAAGTACCTGTATTCCTCTTCTGCAATTGACAGCTCAAAGGATTACACGGTTTCTTCAAGCGGATACACAAGCGTTAAGGCGAGCTTTAAATCAAAGGTCGTCGACGCAAGAATAGTTGCGACAAGCTGATAATCAACTGAATTTACCGTTTTCCAAACGGTGATTGAATATCAGAATTGTAAGATATATAATGTATGTATAATAT
>JAJQGZ010000007.1 GCA_021200075.1 Clostridiales bacterium
GGACTCTATTAAACTTTTACACGGAAGTGTTCAACTTGCACTTGCAATTTTCGATTAATTAATAATCGGCAAAAACTTATATAGGAGCTGTTTTGCAAAAAACAGCTCCTTTTTTAATACGGAATGTTCTATTGATATGAACGCTTTTGCAAACACGGGTAACACCTTCTTTTTTTATACATAGGATATTGTAGAAAAGGGAAAGGGGGGTTGCGATTATGGGTTGTGGATGCAATGGCTGCAACGGTTCTTCTTGGATAATCATTCTCATCATCATACTCTTGCTTTGCGGCGGTTTCGGTAACGGCTGCGGATGCGGTAACAACGATTGCGGCTGCGGCTGCTAATCAGAATTAACGGCAGGGAAATCTTAGTCAATACGACTTTCCCTGCCGAAGCTTCCGCAATAAAAGGGGCTGTCTCGGATGAGACAACCCCTTGTTTATATTCATATATTATTTGAACCAGAAGCCGGAATAATCATACCTGAACACTCTGTACCACCACTGATCGCCCGATCCGTTAAGAGTTTGTATCAGCTCGCCGTTGCTGTCATACTCGGCGGCGGTAAATGAAAATCCGCTGTCTGCAAGGATATTTCCGTTATCCATAAGCTGAGTTGCACTGACATATGCCGAATAAGCAACCGCTATTGAATTTGCAAGTTCAAAAGTGCCCTCGTTTTCATCTACAAGATAGACATATACATAGGATTCGGCATCATCTTCTTCTACATTATGGTATGTGCCGTAATAATTTTCATCCTGAGTATAATCATAATCTCTGCTGCTGCACTTGGTGAAATTATTGTTATACATATACAGATAACACTGACCGTCCTCAAGGCTGTCGTCTTTTACAACTTCAACACAGTGCTGACCTGCCTGGAGTGAAAATTCGCCTACCTGCTCAAGAAGCAAATCCTCATATCCCGTTCCGTCCCAGAAAATGTCCGAGCTTATAGTCCAAGCGACTGTAGGATTATCATAGATATTATCAACTCTCATTATTGTTGAAGTTTCCCTTGCGCTCAAAATAAGCGAATCATCGTCAACAAGTGAAAGAGTATTGAGATGCATCCAATCGAGAGCGTCGTCCTCGGGATAATCAAGAGTTGCGAGATAATCGGCAAAAAGTTCCCTCAAGTCGATAATTTGAGTAACCTCGCCGGTTTCCATATCAAGACTGAGAACTCTGTCCTGCTCGGTATCGTCCTCGTATTCAGTGCCGAGAAGAAGCGTATTGCCCTGAGTGCCGAAAATATAATCGTGGTGAAGTCTGTAATCGCCGAGGTCGTAAATTTCAACAATTCTGCCGGTTGCATCCATTCCGACATAATCCTTTGCCGAAGCGGAATAGTACATTATTCCGTCCTCAAACAACATTCTGTGACCTCTGTAGCTTATGAGCGGAATTTCACTGCGGCAAACGCCGTCGTTATCATATATATAAATGTATCTGTATGTGGCATCCTCGTCTACGCCCTCGTCCATATCCTGATCGTTGCCGAGTATGGTATAAAGACCGTCGCTGAGCTCCTGAGTACTTGTACCCTCGGTAACTTCAAGCTGAATATACTCATCCTGATTTTGAATTTCAGGTGCGTCGTATGTCCACTGCGTAGTTTCGGTATTGCCGTCCTCGTCGGTCGCAGTAAGAGTTATGGTATTGGTATTTCCGCCTACAAGACCGATAAGCTGATACTCGTGCTCGGTTGCATATCCGCCCCGAAGTGGTATAGCTGAAATCGCCGTAGCCATCCGCCGTTATCGAATATGATATTTCGACCTCGGTGTCCATGTTGAAATAAATATAAAGGCTCGTTGTGTTGGTGCGGTACGGGTTTGCGATAATAAGTGGAGAAGCAAAGGTGTACTCATCACTTTTAAGCTCTTCAATCTGATTGTAAATATCGTCCTGAAAATCCAGTGTGTAAATTGTACTTACCGCTTCCTCATCGCTGATGGAAAGTATGTTTGCCTCCTCAATTAAATTGTCAATTTTTCCGCTGTCCGATCCGCTGCCGGAGGAACAACCGCAAAGCATAACTATCACAGCGGATAAAATTATGCACATCGGCTTCTTTAAAAACTTAATATTCATACGCTATACCTTTTCCGACTGCGTAAATTTAATAATCCTCGCCTCTTTGTGCAGTCAACAAAGAGTGGGGCGGTACAGCACGCTTATGTACTTTCCCACAAAAATGCACAAGTCTGCACATTTCTTTCCTAACTTTACGATATTTTAATTAATAGGGTATGAACAATTTGTTAATGTTGGACTGTTGACTGAAAATTTACAATTTTATTTATTGTCAAGCAAATCGTCCCAGCTGCAATTTAACGCTTCCCGAATATCGGCAAGTAAATTTATATTGCAGGAATGATTATTTTCTATCGAAGAGACGGCATAGCGGTCAACATCACAGCCGAGCAAATTCAACTTAGCGAGCAAATCAGACTGGCTCATACTTCGCTTTTTGCGCTCTTTTACGATATTTCTTCCTATGTATGGTCTTATAACATTCTTAGTTTGATACTTGATTTTCCCCATAACAAAATTCTTCCTTTACTCTCAAGAAGCTTAAAACTTTATTGACATTTGAATTTCATTATGCTACAATCTAAATGTGATTATGTGGGCAAATACCCACATAATCAAGAGTTTACAATTTGTAAAGGAGATTTTTTATTATGAAAAAGTTTGTAAGTTTGTTAATGTCAATCGTTATGCTTTTGAGCATAACCGCAGGGCTTGACCTCACCGCTTTTGTAGATACTTACACAAGCGGGGATTACGAATATACCGTTCTTGACGACAGTACGGCTGAAATTACCGATTACACCGGTTCAGCGGCAGAATTAACAATTCCGTCTGCTATTGACGGATATACCGTAACAACTATAGGTTGTTCTGCGTTTTATGATTGCACAAGTTTAACAAGTATAACAATTCCTGAGAGTGTGACGAATATAGAAGCTGATTTCACTTATTGCTCAAGTTTAATAGAAATAACTGTATCATCAGATAATTTGTATTACTCATCCGACAACGGAGTATTGTTTGATAAGGATAAAACAGAACTTATTTGTTATCCTGCCGGCAAAACAGAAGTCTCTTACACAATATTGAACAGTGTAACGATTATCGACGATTGCTCGTTTTCTAATTGTACGAATTTAAATAATATTACAAATATTACAATTTCTAATAATGTAATTTCTATAGGGTATAGTGCATTTTGTAATTGTACAAACTTAACAAATATAACAATTTCTGACAGCGCTACAAGTATAGGCGAATGGGTATTTTATAATTGTACAAGTTTAGAAAGCATAATAATTTCTGACAGCGTTACAAGTATAGGAAGTGTTGCATTCGCCTCCTGTATAGGATTGACAAGTATAATAATCCCCGACAGTGTAACATATATAGGCGATTATTCATTCAGTAATTGCACAAATTTGACAAACATAACAATCGGCAGAAATGTAACAAATATAGACTGTGGTACACTTAGAGATTGTACAAGTTTAACTGATGTGTATTACAGCGGTAGCGAAAGCGAATGGAACAACATTACTATTGAAGAATATGAAGGACTTAATGACAACTTGTTAAACACAACAATTCACTATAATTATTCACCTTCAACCGATAATAATCCCGATTCGTCTTCACAGGGTGGCAATACGACAACAAGCAGCACAAACGAAGCTCCTTCAAGCTCTGTAACCATTACACCGAGTGCAGTTATTCCTGCTACCGTCAGTACCGCTGAAAATACACCCACTTCATCAAAAAAATGCAACATCAACATCTACTGCCAACCTCAAAAAGACTAAAATCAAAAAGTTCAAAAAGGCAAAGAAGAGTGTTAAAGTCACTTGGAAAAAGGTGCCGGGTGTCACCGGCTATCAAGTACAGGTTGTCACAAACAAAAAATTTACCAAAAACAAAAAAAGACCGTCACCGTAAAGGGTGCAAGCAAGACTTCAAAAAACCATAAAAGGTTTAAAATCAAAGAAAAACCTACTATGTCCGTGTCCGCACATACAAAACCGTAAACGGCAAAAAGGTTTACTCCAAATGGTCAACCGTTAAAAAGGTTACAACCAAATAAAGCAAAGAAAAAAACTCCCTGAGTTTCAAATGAAATTCAGAGAGCTTTTTAATTAGTATTGTTTACAATTCAATCTGCGAATACACTCCGTAGTGGTCGGAGACATAGCCGTTTGAAAGGTCGTCGAGAACCTGATAATTCGACGACGATGTGCTTGTAAAAATAAAATCAATCGGCTGCTGTTCGTCCTCGATATTGCCCCAATCGGTATAGGCACTTTCCCTAAGAGCAGTTTCACCGTCGGAGGTATAAAATGAATCCGTATAGCTTTGAGCAATCAGGTTATATGCGTCGCTGTCGGCAGTGGTGTTGAAATCCCCTGTCAGAACAAGCGGTATTGAACCGTATTCGTCCTCAAGCTCCCGGGCGTGATCCATAATTACCTGAGCGCCGAACACCCTTGCTTCCTCGGAAGCGTTATCGAGATGAATGTTCATATGAATATAGCTGTCGCCGGTTTCCCTGTTTTGCAAAACGACATAGGTGCATATTCTGTAACAGCCCGCTCCCTCGTACTTGCTTTCCTCCTCCGGAGTTTCCGAAAGCCAGAATGTTCCTTTGTCGATACAGTAATACTTATCCGCAAGCCAGAAAACGGCGTTCATCTCGCTTTTCTTTTCGCTGTCGTCTCCCCCACGAACAACTCCGTAGGAATCGTAATCGCTCATTAAATCCCCCAGCTTTTCAAACCAGGAAGAGTTCGTCTCCTGCGTGCCGATTGAATCAGGGTGAACATCGTTCATATATTGAGCAAACCTCTTGACCCTCGCCGAGGACGATGTACCGTCCGTAAGACTTCCCCACGGAGCGGCGCAGTTAAACGATACTATCGCAGCTTCGGAATCCGTTGCGGTATTGTCAAAGCTGTATGCCTGAAGCTTTGAACAGGAGGAAAAAGAGTGCAAACCGTCACCGCACACAAGACGACGGAAAATAATCTTTTAGTATACTTTTTCATATTTTTCATATCAGTTCACCCTGTTTGTCAACGGCTGATTGTTGGCATAATTTGTGATATTTTCATAAATTTTTTTGTATATTTTTTCAACCGTAAGATTGGTTATCCCTGCAATATGAGGAGTGAGAACAAGCTTATCCTTAATTCTTTCATCAAGCAGGATATTGATCTTTGCAACAGGCTCGGGAGATATGACATCAAGACCCGCTCCGGCAATTTTATTCTCCAGCAAAGCATTCAGCAAAGCGGAATTATCCACAAGGTCTCCTCTTGAAGTATTAATAAGATAAGCGTCCGGCTTCATCTTGCCGAGGAAATCGGAATTAACCATTCCCCTTGTATCGTCAGTTACGGCAATATGAAGAGATACAAAATCAGACTGAGCAAGGAGCGTATCCATATCCGCATAGCTGACATTATACTTTTCTTCAAGTTCGGCATACCTCGTCCTGTTGGTGTAGATAATTCTTGCGCCGAGTGCGTTTGCAAATTTTGTCGTAGCCTTTGCAATATCGCCGAAGCCGACAAGACCGACAGTGCATCGGCTCAACTCCTTAATCACGCCGAAAGAAGCCTGCTTAACCTCAATCTGCCTGCCGTCGTACACACATTGGTGACCAGTGATAATTGATTTTAAACAGCCGAGCATAAGAAGCAGTGCGTCCTCGGCAACCGCCGTGTCGTTTGCCCCTTTGTTATTGCATATTGCAATCCCTCGTTCATTGCATTTTTTCAAGGTCAACACCCTGATAACCGACGCCCTCTGATTGTATGAACCTCAGATTTTCAAGGCAGTCAATCATCTTCTTATCAACAACCGCCATTGCATCGGCTATCAGTATCTCGGTGTCCTTAGCCTCTTTCATAAGCCGTTCGGGTTCGCTGAGCATAAAGAACCTTACATTATGCTCCCTTAACTGAGGAATATGCTTATATATTGAATCAAGTGATGTTACATTGGAAAAAATGTTATATTCATTGCGGCTTTTATTCCTCGTTATTTTTCTTCTTTGCTTTCTTGTTCTTTATCAGGAGCACAATACCCGTAACGGCGGCGATCATCACAATTCCGCCGGCAATACCGCAGGGCACTCCGATTTTAACAGCGTCCGGCAGATAAGTAGATGTGTCCGCCATAGTTGAAATATTATCGGGCAAAGTATAGAGCGTACCGCCTTCGTTATCGCCGTACGCAACATGAAGCACTGTTACATCGTATTTGCCCATATCTACGCTTACGCTTTCTCCTGCGGTCAAATCCATTTCGGTCGGATAAGTGGTAAGCTCGCCTATCTCATTGCAGGCGGATTGATAATTTGCGCTTATTGACTGAGAAGAAATCCTGTTGATTGAACCGAAATCAGAAAGATTTACATTAACCGACTGTGCGCTACCCGTAGTGTTTACAAGCTTTATGTACAGAGTCTGCGAATCCTCGTCAACAGTTACGGATTCATATATTCCGTCCTCAATTGTTTTGCCGTTGTCAAATGTGGATTTAACATAAGTTGAGCCGTAATTGTTGGAATAAAGCATTTGGACATAGTAGCTCGGTGTCAGCACTACCTCCTGGGAATCGAACCAAATCAGGTTCACCGTCCAGCACTGTGCGTTGACCTTGGCAAAGGTCGGTGCATGTGACGCCATTTCAACAACATCGCCGTTTCGCTCAATACCGGTCAGATAGCTTGCTTCCTCAACAGCTTCAAGCATATTTGATTTTGTCTGTATAGTTCCGACGCCTTTTGCTGTAGCCGCATATTCCCCTACAAATACATGGGCACTGTCACGGTCAAAGCTGTCGTATCTGTCGTTATTGTCAAAGAGATAGCCGTCGCCGGTGTAATAATGCTCGTCAACAATTGTATCGCTGTAGTCCTCGCTTATCCACTCCCAGTTTTCGTCATAAGCGTCGCCCCCAAGCCATGTGCCGCTTGATGAGATTATCGTAATATCGGGATAAACCGCCTTAACCTCTTCATAAAGAGCCTTAAAATTACGCTCGTATATCTCTCCCCAGTTTTCGTTGCCGAGTCCCAAATATTTGAGGTTGAACGGTTCCTCGCTTCCGTTAGCGGCTCGCATTGCTCCCCAATAGGTAGTTTCGGCGTCGCCGTTTGCATATTCTATCAAATCGAGAATATCCTGAACATAAGCGTCCCATTCATCGGTTCCGGGTCTGAGCGCTATGGTGTCATGATAATCCTCAAAATCATCCCTTGAATTGATATTCAAGCCCTCGATATAGCTTGTATATTCGTCTCTGCCCTCGGTGTTGTCCTCAGCATAGCCCTTTGTATCCGTAAGATATGTCTCCCATTCATCATCGGTCATATCAGCCTTATCGAGAGCGGTAACATAATCATCATAGGAGCATCTGCCCTGGCAAGTTAAGCCGACATTGAGTATCGGCAGAGGCTCGGCGTCAAGGTCTGCGCAAAGCTGGAAATACTCGTGATAGCCCATCGCCATTGTATTTATGTAATCCCGTCCGGAATCGTCCCTCCACAGGTTATAAAACTGCACTCTTTCCTCAAGCGGGCCTATTGTCTCTTTCCAGTCATAGAGATTTTCAAGGCTGTCGCCCTCGGCAAGGCATCCGCCGGGAAAACGGATAAATGACGGGCTGAGCTGTTCAAGAGCCTCGTAAAGATCGCTACGCAGTGTGGTATATTTCCATTCATCGGTGCCGTAGCCGTAACTGTCTGTCGGAACAAGAGTGACAAAATCGAGATAAAAAGTACCGCTTCCGTTGATGTCAAAGGCAAGTCCGCCGTCCTCGGTAGCAACTGAGGAAAGCGTGGTTTCTATTTCCGTCCAAATACCGTTTGTGTTCGATATATCGAGAGTAGTGACATTTTGTGAATTGCTGCCGGAATCAAGATAAACGCTTATCTCGCCGTCAAAGCTTTCGTTCATAATATAACAGGAAAATGCGTAATCCGCACCCTCTTTAAATCCCATATCCGGCGTCTGAGCTTTTTCCTCATCACGGTCGTAAGATTTATACTCGTACATTTCCGTGTATCCCGTGTTTAAAAGCGTTCCCTCGCCCGACGCAGTAATGCTTGCATAGGTTGGGTTATTATCGTTGAGCGGATTATCCGTCGCCGTTTCAAGCTCTATATTGTCAGCACTCCACGCAGTTGTGTTGTTAAATTCATACTCAAACGAATCATTGTTGACAAGGTTTGACACAAGTCCCCCGTCGCACGCATATGAAATATCCTCGATAAAAGTACCGTACAAATTGCTTGATATTTCATAGTTTTCGTCTGTTGCCGAAACATTGAGCGTAACCGTATCGTCCGCATAAACCGGAACTGCGATTGAACAAATCACAAGCATTACGCTCAAAAAAGCGGAAATAAATCGTTTCATAATAATCACCGTCGCCTTTCAATTTCATAACAGCTCATTCGCTGTCAATCTCTTTTTCTATTGTAACATAATCATAACACTTATGTCAAAAGAATATAAATTTTTCAGTATATTGCATAAAGAATTTGAAAAAAATATAAAAAATTCAATTTACGATAATTTATACTTGCAAAATGAAAAGATTTGTGCTTTAATATTATAGTTATGATTAATCGAGGTGTGGCTCAGCTTGGTAGAGCGCCACGTTCGGGACGTGGAAGTCGCAGGTTCAAATCCTGTCACCTCGACCACTACGGGGTGTAGCGCAGCTGGTAGCGCACCAGACTGGGGGTCTGGGGGCCGCAAGTTCAAGTCTTGTCACTCCGACCAAAAAGAGCGGCTTTTTAACCGCTCTTAATTTTTGTCAAAACGCTCAAAAAGCCTTTATTTTCGGGGGTTTCGGGACTTTGTGAAAAATTCTTGAAATGGGTTAAAAAGGGTTGCGTTACTTTCTCGTTACTTTCTCATTACTTTCAGCAAAACGCCGTAAAAACGGGGCTTGAATGAGCCAAAACATTGTTGCGTTACTTTCTTTTTTGTTTTTTCATAATCATCAATAAACATAACTTAATATATTCCTATTTCCTATAAATTTTGCGGATATTTTTAATTCACCGTCATAATATCGCATAGCGATTTCCCTTGCACCTTCGATATAGCCGTAAACATAGACCGCTTTCAGTGCTTTTCTTTTTCCTATATGTTCCATTGCATTCTCATTTTTATATAAATTTAAGGCGTTGTTATAACATTCTGCTATGTTACCAGCAAGCGAATGATTATATCCTTTATACTCGGTTTTCTCGATTATTTTTGCTCTTTCTATAGCTTCGTTAGGACAGCAAAGACCGTAAGTTATTTTAAATACACAATTTTCGGGCTTTATTTTTTTCATATTATCACCACCTTTCAAGATATGTACAATCTCTTGTACTCGGTTTCTTTTGTGTATTTGTTGTACAATCCGCTGTAAGCTGATTTAAAGGCTTTTGTGTCAAAACGTGTAGTTTTTAACGGTTTTATACAAAACTTTAAAAATACCTGCTTGTACGGCGTCAGAGTGGCTTTTTTCCATTTCAAGCTTAATCTCATCCTCAATAGAAGTTATCTCAGCTTTCAATTCGTCTTGCATTGCTTTAAGCTCTTTAAGCTCTTGCACTTTTGCTTGTAAATCTTTCACAGTATTTACACTTTTCAAATATATTAAAGGTTCATAAGGCAGTTAAATGATTTTCTTGACTGTTGCTCACATTCGGTTACGCTCACAAGTATCTCACTTTAACGCTTATAGTGCATTGTCTTGCACTGCTCTTTTGTTTACCTTGTACTTGTATTATAGCACATTGCACAATGTTGTTCAGTATACGAAATGCACAAACATTACACAATGATTTTATTTATCTTTGTTCGCTTTGCACATTGCACAATGATTGATGTTATGCTATAATGTTATGCTATAATATAAGTATAGTGAAAAAGTGTTTATGTTTATAACTTCGTTCCAGAGAATTAAAAGGCGGTGACAGTATGAGCGAAAAGGCAAACGGCTTTAACAAAATAGCATATAACAATCAATACAACGCTAAAAATTATGAGAGAATATCATTTTTTGTTGAAAAAGGCAAAAAAGAAAAAACAAAAGCTCACGCCGATAATAAGGGCGTGAGTATGAACGGTTATATTAATGATGCAGTTGATGAAGCTATGAATAATGATTGAGAGATAATTATATGCCTGAATTATGCAGATTTTACAATATCGTTATAAAAATGATATTTAGTGATAATGACAAGCACCACAAACCGCATTTTCACGCTTATTATGCCGAATATGAAGCCTCGATAGGTATTGACGGCGAATTATTAGCAGGTAGTTTACCGCTTAAACAGCTACGGATTGTTCAAGCGTGGGCGGCAATACACGAAAACGAACTATACAAAGCGTGGAATAATGCAGTACGGAATATTCCGATTGATAAAATAGAGCCTTTGAGATAGGAGTGAATGCAATGTATGTTAAAAACGGTATAGCCTATGCAGGGGAACAAAAGCAGTTATTAAAAGTCAGCGGTGTACGACCTCTTGACAATTACAAGCTGTGGGTACGCTTTAACAATGATGAAGCAAAAGTATTTGATTTTAGTACACTGCTTGAAGCTCCAGCCTTTGCACCGTTAAAAGATAAAGAGTTGTTTAATTCTGTTTACATTGATTACGGTGTTACGGTATGGGATAACGGCAATATTGACATTGCTCCCGAATATCTTTACGAAAACGGTGAAGCAATTTAACGATATATTCAACGATTAAGAGGTAGTTATATGAGCGATAATGATAATGAATATTGCATACAGCTTTTAGAAAATTATAACAACAGTACAGATAAAAGCGAATTTATACCGCTTGACGATGCTGCTAAAATGTGTGGGGTTGATATAAATGCAATACAAGATTGAGTTCAAAAGATAGGAGCGGAAGCTGTACCGCTCCAATTTTTTGTGGGGGGGGCAAATTATAGACAGTTGTCTACTTTTGTTACAGCTCATTGAAGCCTTTGACTGTACTCTTTTTTTGTATTATAGCAATTATGGGCATTTGTCTATTAATGCTACCCTCGGTTAAATTTCTCAACAGTAAGCTTAACGCTTGAAGCTTGACGCTCTAAGTATGAAGTTAATCCTATATGCTTGTATGCTTCAGCTTCAAACAAAGAGCTGTATTTTTTCTTATAACAGGCTTTCGGTGTAACTTGTTTAATGCGTTCCGCCTTAATTTCGTCCTTGCTACGCTATCAAGATTGAGGTGTTTCGCCGTTTCGTCTTGGGGCTTATTGAGATAAAATTCATCTATTATACGGGTTCTTTCTTTCTCGTTCAGAGTATTCAAGGCTTGTTTTAAGTCTTTACTCATTGTGGAATATTCAATATTATTAAAAGCTATTTCTGCCGTTTCATCAGGGATAGTATCAAGCAGCGTTAAATCCTCAGCCCCTTTATCTCACTTTCAAGGCTTTCAACGGTGACTTTCTGCTTGAATATTCTGTTTACGGTATTTCGTATCGGATAGTGTAGGTAAGTACTGAACTTGTACAGTTTTTCAGGGTCATAGTATTCAATCGCTTGAATGAAGCTGAAATAACACTCTTGCAGAATATCGTCAACGGTCAAACCGTTAGGTTACAGCTCGTTATAATGCGGCGTTAGAAACTGTTTTGCAAGCATATATACCAGCTTATAGGTATTCTGCCATAGTTCAGGGATAAACTCATTATGCCCTTGTTTAATTTTTACCACCAGCTCCTCGTTATTCAACTCTTTTTACACTCCCTACATTGACAAAAACACAAAATTATATTACTATATTTGTGGGTTAATTGTTCTTATAGGGTTGAACATTTATTGCAGAGAGTCCTCGGTTAATTACTTATTAAACGGGGGCTTTCTTTTTTTGTGAAAATTTACGCTGCTTTTTACCTTTTTCCACTGTGTCAAGGTATCCCATTGCATAAGTACATTCAAAAGAGGGTATAACTATTTCTTTTAAGTCAGTAATAACTCTATCCGTTAAATCATCATAGCTTGTAATATATGACAAATCATAATAAATCATTTTTTCACCGCCTTTCTGTTGCTTCTGTGTTATATTTCGCCCTGTTTAGGAAGCGTAAAAAAGAGTTGACTAATGAGTGAACGTCATATTTAAAATATTTTTCTTTAACCGTTTAAATATAGACTTTTCTTATTTATTAATTCTGTAATTATTTGATTATTTTGTAAGAAAAAGTCACATTTTAGCTACTGCCGTAACGAAACGCTTTTTAAAAAGTTTTTAATCCGAAAAAATTTCGGGCGTTCGTAGGAGCTGTAAAAAAACAGCAAAGCAAAAACCGGGATTCACAGAAAAAGTGAGTCC
>JAJQGZ010000079.1 GCA_021200075.1 Clostridiales bacterium
TGCGTATACTATTTTATTTCCGTCAATCCATACCTCGCCTTTTTGTAATATTGGTGTTGTTTTTTAGCGAAAGTATTAATGCGTTGTATAATCTAATCATTTTAACAGCTCCTTGAGGGTTTTATTAAACGGAGGTTTTGCAACCCTTTTGTCGGTAACTATCGCCGTAATCAGCGAATTGTCGGTAATATCAAAAGCAGGATTTAGACATTTTGTTTCGGGCAGAGCTGTTGGCTTTTCAAAATATTTTTCTTTTATTTCGTCTCCGTCTCTAAGCTCGATATTGATGTCGTTACCTGTTTTACAGTTAAAGTCGATTGTTGAATACAGGCCGAGAACATAAAAGGGGATATTGTAATGCTTTGCAAGTATCGCAACCGTACTTGTTCCTATTTTATTGGCTGTATCGCCGTTTGCCGTAACTCTGTCGCATCCTACCAAAACAGCGTTTATAAGCCCTTATTTCATGATATAATATGCCGCATTGTCGCATATGAGAGTTACATCGGCTCCGGCTTTTTCAAGCTCATAGCTTGTCAGCCTTGCACCCTGCAAAAGCGGTCTTGTCTCGTCACAGTAAATGTGAAAATTATATCCCTTTTCTGTGCCTAAAATCAAAGGGCCAAGACCTGTTCCGTATCTGCCGGTTGCAAGCTCTCCTGCATTGCAGTGGGTGAGAATACCGTCTCCGTCTTTTAAAAGAGATAAACCATATTCGCTGATTTTACGGCACATTTCGGCGTTCTCGCTTTCAATGTTTTCCGCTTCCTGCAAAGGGTCTTTTCCGCTTTCGTACGCTTTGACAATTCTCTGCGTCGCCCAACTTAAATTGACTGCCGTCGGCCTTGATGAATCGAGATATTCTTTGAGCGAATGTATTTCTTGCGTTTTTGAACATATTGCCGTGCAGTATCCTGCAAATACGCCTATCAACGGAGCGCCTCTGACTGCAAGGGATTTTATTGCGTTAAAAGCGCCCTCCTTGCTTTTTATTTCAACCCAATTTTCTTCGTTGGACAGAAGCGTTTGGCTGAGGATAAAGAGCCTGCCGTTTTCATATTTTAAACTTTCCATATTCTAAAATTCCTTTACGGCTTCTGTAATAAGAGATTTAAAAAGCGGCGCAATCCTTTCGGCGGTTTGCGCAACTTCCTCACTGCTCAGCGGATTTTTGCTTATTCCGCAGGCAAGATTTGTTATCACGTTTATCCCGCAAACCTCAAAACCGCAGTGCTTTGCCGCCGTCGCTTCAATTGCCGTACTCATTCCGACAGCGTCGGCGCCGAGAATTTTTGCCATTCTCACCTCGGCAGGGGTTTCAAAATTCGGGCTGGTAAACTGAATATATACTCCGCTTTGAGTTTCAATATTATTTTTTACAGCCGCATTTTTTTATTATGCCGCTGAGCCTTTTTGAATAAACCTCGCTCATATCGGGAAAACGAATTCCGAGTGAATCGTCGTTTTGCCCTATTAATGCAGACGGTACAAAAT
Source organism: Clostridiales bacterium (assembly GCA_021200075.1). GTDB lineage: Bacteria > Bacillota > Clostridia > Oscillospirales > Acutalibacteraceae > Eubacterium_R. The sequence goes on from JAJQGZ010000079.1 coordinate 1,495, forward strand.
CCGATATATGGTCTGTGATTATCATAAAATCTCCGGGAGAAAATTTCTCGTTTATTCCGCCGGACGCATTAGTCAGAAGTAATTTGTCTGCGCCGAGCTTTCTCATAAGCCGTATCGGATTTACAATTTGGCGAGGCGTGAAGCCCTCATATAAATGTACCCGACCCTGCATTATAATAACTTTCCTGCCTGCAAGAGTTCCCATAACAAATCTTCCTTTGTGCAAAGGAGCAGTGGAAACGGGGGAAATGGGGGAAATCTGGTATTTTATACTACATATTCTGTTTGTATCTCATCAGCCAAATCGCCGAGACCGCTTCCGAGGACTATTGCAATTTCGGGTATAAAGTCGGTTATTTCTCGTATATATTCAAGCTGTTTTTCAAGCATTTCTGATGGCATTTTCATCACCTCTTGCAAATATTGTAATGTTTTTTGATTTTTAAATCAATATTTTTTTGATTTTTAAATCAATATTTCTGTTGCATTATTGGTATTTTTTTGTTATTATAAATAGATGATAATATTTTCTCAGCACCGCATAACCTCTGTCAGCGTTTTGCGATGTTATCTTAGTTAATTACGGAGGATTGCTATGAAGAAGGGAATAGTCTCATTGCTTTTATGTATGGTTCTTGTTGTAGGTACTGTTTTAGGTACGGCAGGCTGTACAAAGCAGGATGAAATCGAAAGCGATATAGTTCTTATTACCGATGGCAGGAGCGTCAGTGATGGCGGCTATAACCAAAGCGCTTGGCAGGGTATTACCGAGTTTGCGGAGGAAAACGGCTACACTACCCGTTACTACCAGCCTGTTCTCGAGGACGACGAGCTCACGGTTGAGAATATAGAAAAATATATTGACCTTGCTGCTCAAAACGGTGCTCAGTATATTGTTCTTCCCGGCGAGGACTTTGCAGTTGCCGCTTACGAGATTGCTTCCGCTTATCCGGAAATCAATTTTATTTTGCTCGACGCCATTCCTCGTTCCGAGGGAGACGATACCGACCGTTTTGTATCAAATGTTATGAGCGTTTCCTTTGATGCGCTTCAAAGCGGCTTCCTTGCAGGATATATT
>JAJQGZ010000061.1 GCA_021200075.1 Clostridiales bacterium
GTAAACCATGTCCCCAAACAAAGTGTAAACCATGTCCCTATTGACATGCTATCCGCCCGCTTTGAGCGGTGATATGACCGCTTTATTGACAGACGAAATTATTTAAAATAGTTTACTCCGCTTTCAAAGAGTTTCATATCCTTTTCAAACGGAACATTTGCGTAAAGATTGTCGCCCTTTCTCTCGCAGTGACCCATTTTGCCGAGCACTCTGCCGTCGGGTGATGTGATACCCTCTACTGCGCATACAGAACCGTTTGGGTTAAACGGCATATCGGCGCAGGGCACGCCGTCGGGATTAACATATTGCGTGGCAATTTGGTTGTTTTCGATAAGCTTTTTCATCACATCGTTGTTTGCAACGAATTTGCCCTCTCCGTGGCTTATCGGCACGGCGAACATATCGCCTACATTTACGCCGGAAAGCCAGGGTGATTTTACGCTCGCAACCCTTGTAAACGCCATTTGGGAAATATGTCTGCCCACGGTGTTAAAGGTAAGTGTCGGGTCGTCCTCTTTGATTTCCCTAATCTCTCCGTAGGGAACAAGACCTAATTTTATAAGTGCCTGGAAGCCGTTGCAAATGCCGAGCATAAGACCGTCACGGCAGTTGAGAAGCTTTGTAACAGCCTCTTTAACCCTCGGGTTTCTGAATGTGGTGGCAATGAATTTGCCGGAACCCTCCGGCTCGTCGCCTCCGCTGAATCCGCCGGGAAGCATAACAATCTGCGAGCGTTCGATTTCCTTTACCATTTTGTCAATTGTCTCATTGATGGCAGACGGGGAAAGGTTGTTTACAACAAGTATGTTTGCTTCAGCTCCCGCTTTTTCAAAAGCTCTCGCCGTGTCAACCTCGCAGTTTGTCCCCGGGAATGCCGGTATAAATACTATCGGTTTTGCAACCTTGTTTTTAGCAATAAAGATTGAACGCTTTTCGCTAAGCGGTACATCAAACGGCATTTCCGCTTTCCTGCCGGAATCTGTCGGGAATACTTTTTCAAGCTTGCCTGTCCAAGCGTCGATAAGCTCGTCGGTTGTCCGTACCGTGCCGTCGATTATGAATACCGAGTTGCCGTTGGTTTTGCCGAGCGTTATGCCGTCAAATTTATTTTTATCTTTATTTTCATCAGCAAGCTCCACTACAAAGGACGCTTCCTTTGCGCCGAATAGAGTTTCCTTGTCAAGTCCCTGTTCAAATGTGAAGCCCGATTTATTACCGAACGCCATTTTGCATACGCAGGCAGCGGCGCCGCCCTCTTTAACTACGGATGCGGAAAGAATATCTCCGTTTCTCACTCCGTTATATACGCTCATCATAAGCTCCATTGCCTTATCGTAATCCGGCAGTGACGAGCTTTCGTCAACAGGCAGGGGCAGGAGCTTGACGGTTGAGTTGTTCCTCTTAAACTGAGCCGAAACCGTTTTTGAAACCTCGCTCATACCTACCGCAAACGATACGAGAGTAGGTGGAACATCAAGGTCGTTAAACGAACCGCTCATGGAATCCTTGCCGCCGATTGACGGGCATTTGTATCCTATCTGTGCCGACAATGCGCCGAGCAGAGCGGCGGTCGGTTTTCCCCAGCGTTCGGGTACATCGTTGAGCCTTTCAAAATATTCCTGGAAAGTGAGCCTTGCCTTTGACGGGTCACAGCCCACAGCCGCAAGCTTTGCAAGGGATTCCGATACTGCGAATGCCGCCGAATGGAACGGTGACCAGCGTGAAAGCTTGGGGATAAATCCGTATGCCATAACGGTTGCCGTGTCCGTCTCTCCCTCGAGAAGCGGAATTTTTGCAACCATTGCTTCCTCGGGTGTGAGCTGATATTTGCCGGCATAGGGCATAAGCACGGTTGCCGCTCCGATAGAGGAGTCGAACCTTTCAACAAGTCCCTTTTGCGAGCAGACCTCAAGCCTCGAAAGATTTGCCTTGAGCGCCTGTGCGTTTGTTAAGGATTCAAGACATTCGGGAACCTTTTTTGTATAATTTTTGTTTTCGTCAACGGCAGTAATTGTCGCCTTTGCGTGCTGAGTAACGCCGTTTGTGTTGAGGAAATCCCTGCTTATGTCAACAATCTTGTCGCCCTTCCAGGTCATTTCGAGCCTGTTGTCACTCGTTACCACGGCAACGGGAGTGGCTTCAAGGTTTTCCTCGTTTGAAAGTCTGATAAATTCGTCAACATCGTCCTTGTCGAGAACAACCGCCATTCTCTCCTGCGATTCGGAAATGGCAAGCTCCGTTCCGTCAAGTCCGTCATATTTTTTCGGCACCTTGTCAAGGTCGATTTTAAGCCCGTCGGCAAGCTCTCCGATAGCTATGGAAACGCCACCTGCGCCGAAATCGTTGCAGCGTTTAATCATTCTTGCCGCCTGTGATTTGCGGAAGAGCCTTTGAATTTTCCTCTCCGTCAGCGGATTACCCTTTTGCACCTCGGCGCCGCAGGTTTCTATTGAAGAAGAGTTGTGCGCTTTTGAAGAGCCGGTAGCTCCGCCACAGCCGTCACGCCCTGTTCTTCCGCCCAAGAGGACGATAATATCGCCGTCCTGCGGTCGTTCACGGATAACATTGTCCTTAGGCGACGCTCCTATAACGGCGCCTATCTCCATTCTCTTTGCGACATATCCCTCGTCGTAAAGCTCGGTAACCTGCCCTGTGGCAAGACCTATCTGGTTGCCATAGCTTGAATATCCTGCGGCGGCGCCCGTGGTTATCTTGCTTTGCGGAAGCTTTGCGTCAAGCGTGTCCTCAAAAGCCGTAGTCGGGTCGCCAGAGCCGGTAACACGCATAGCCTGGTATACATATGCTCTGCCGGAAAGCGGGTCTCTTATCGCTCCTCCGAGGCAGGTTGCAGCTCCGCCGAAAGGCTCTATCTCGGTCGGGTGGTTGTGCGTCTCGTTCTTGAACTGAACAAGCCACTGCTCCTCTTTTCCGTCGATGATTACGGGTACCTGTATCGAGCAGGCATTGATTTCCTCGCTCTCGTCAATGTTGGCGGCATATCCTCTCTTTTTCAGCACCTTTGTACCTATGCACGCCATATCCATAAGGCAGACGGTTTTTCCCCTGTCGCCGTAAACTTCTTTTCTTATTTCAAAATATTGTTCAAGTGCTTTGTTAATCGCCGCCGCATATTTTCCGCTGTCGATTTTAATATCGTCAAGTTCGGTTGCAAAGGTGGTGTGGCGGCAGTGGTCAGACCAATAAGTGTCGATAACTTTAAGCTCTGTAAGGCTCGGGTCTCTGTTTTCGGTTTTGCCGAAATAATCCCTCACCCAGCGTAAATCCGCAACGCTCATTGCAAACCCCATTTTTGCGTGATAGTCGGCTGTTTCTTCGTCGCTCATATTGATAAAGCCGTTTATCCTTGCAATGTCCGCCGGAGCGTCAGCAATGACATCGAGAGAATCGGAAAGTTCCTGCGAAGCCTCTCTCGATTCAACGGGATTGATTATGTATGATTTAATCTTGTCAAACTCGGCATCGGTGATGTCGCCCTTAACGGCGATAACCTTTGCGGAAAGCACCTTGGGCTTTTCCCCTGCGGTGAGAAGCTGAATACACTGTGCAGCGGAATCTGCTCTCTGGTCGTACTGACCCGGCAGATATTCGGTTACAAAATATCTCCAGTCGCTCGGAATATCAAGCGTTTTGTACACATTGTCAAGATTTTTTTCCGACAGTATATCGTTTACGGCAAGCTCGAACTCTTCTGCGGTAAGCCCCTGTGCGTCGTACCTGTTGACGATATGCAAATCCTCAAGGGAGGTTATGCCAACATTGTCCCTGAGGTCGGCAAGCGTCTGCACCGCCTCAATATCGTTGCCCTTTTTCTTTTCAACAAAAACTCGGTAAACCTTTGCCATTTTGTCCTCCTGAATTTACGGCTCGGCAAGACGCATTTTGCATCAGCCGCAATATTTGCTTTTTGAATTATTATACTCTATAATACCACATCGTTTAAATAAATACTATAAGGAATTTTAAATTTTTGCCGTAATTTTGAAATTTTGAACTAATTATTAAATGTTGCCGTATTATGATTACATTTTAATTTGGATATGCTATAATACTTTTTAGTATGGGGCAATTTTAAGCCTTATTCGGTTTTTAACCGATTATTCTTTTTAATAACGGCATATATGCATATATATAGTACAGACAGCCGAATTTTCACTTAACGGGAGGAATGATAAAATTGAGCGAAGACGAGTCCGTGTATGATGTGGAATTTATGAATCTTGTCGTTGACAAGGCGGACAATTTAAAGGTTGTTGACTGCGACAGCCATTTTTCGGAATTTACCGGGGTACACCCGTCAAAGATAAAGCAGGGCAAGCTTTTCCTGCACAATATAATCAAACCGATGTACAGGGAGGATATTATGAAAACCCTGTGCAAAAAAAATCGCCGTATGTTTATTTCGACGCAGAATTTATTGATAAAAATTCAAATGAGGTTTTTGTGCACTGCACCGGGCAGAACTATGAGGGTTCGAGCCTTTGCAGACTTACGCTTGCAGATGTTTCCAAATCGCTTGAAAAGTAGGCGAAGCTTGAAAATAAGGCAAAGCAGATGAATTATCTTATCGACCTTGTAACCGGCGGAGTGTGCCTTTTTAAGGTCACCGCCAATATGCACATTGTGGTTACATATCTCAATGAGGGTGGCTGCCGTCTTTTCGGCACCACCAAGGAAAATTTGCAAAGGAACGCCGCCTACCGCCTTGACGAGCTGATTTATCCCGAGGATAAAAGCCGTGTTTTTACCGCTATCGGCAGGGCGATGGCTACCGGCGAAAATGTTGATATAGAAATGCGCACCATAATGCATAAGGATGAATTTCACTGGTGCAAATTAAATGCCGCAATTCAGAAATATGACGAGAACAATATGCCGGTTTTCCACGCTATGATAACCGATATTACCCGAATTAAAGAGGCGGAGGGAAAGGCGGACAGAATGAACGACGCTCTTGTTAAAATGTTCAAGAATTTGCCCGACCCGATTTTTTGCACCGATACCGACGATATGTTCAAGCTTCGTATTGTCAGCGAGGATTTCATTAAATTCCTCGGTTTTTCCCGCCATCAGCTTTTTGAGGAACACGACGGACGGCTTGACGATTTCGTCTCCGACAGGAAAAAGAAATATGTTGAAGCTACAATAAGAAAGAAAATGCAGCAGGGCGAAAAAATTTCCGTTCGCTATTCTATCAGAACCAAAAACGGCAACTTTATTGTTGTCGAGGACAGGCGAAAGGTTGTTGATCAGGACGGCGGAATGAAGTCTATGATATGCCGTCTGCGCGATGTAACAAAAGGCTTTGTCGGCAATGTGGAAATAGAATAACGCCGCAAATTGCCGATAACCACGCTTGAATTAATTTTTCGTTTGACGGCGGGCGGATGATATCCGCCCGCTTGATTTTTTAATTCGTTATTGTGTTTTAATGCTCCGTATGGGCAAATTATATCCGACCGAAAACAAATTTAAAAGTCCGAGAACACCGAGTTCTCGGCTTTTTAAATACCCGACTTTACTAGCGAATTATTTTGATGATTTAATATATTTTTAAAATATTGTTTACAGCAGATATACCGCTTTGTAACGAATTTTTTGTAGAATACAACAAGGTGATACCGAATGAAAAGGATTTTTAGATTTCTGCTTTTCGCCGCAGGACTGGTCTTGCTTGTTATATTTGTTCTACCGGTAGTCGAAGATGAGTTCAATGTCGGCAATGCGGTAGGCATTATTTTTTCACTGCTGATTATTCTTGCAGGTGTATTCCTCGATTTTATACCCGGGTGGATTAGGAATATATGCAAAAGCAGAGTAAAAAGATTTTTTACAATATTTATATCCCTTTTGCTAGTTGTCTGCCTTGCGTCTTTTTCCGCCGCGCTCGGTGCGGTCATAGCTTATTCCCAAACGCAGACGGACGATGAGGAAACGCTGATTGTCCTCGGCTGTAAGGTCAACGGAGAAAAACCAAGTACAATGCTCAGGGAAAGAGTAAATTCCGCCTGCCAGTATCTTAAAAGCAACGAAAATGCCGTTGCAATTCTCTCCGGCGGTAAGGTTGACGGCGAAGATATTTCCGAAGCGGAATGTATGTATAATTTAATCATTAATATGGGGATTGACAGCAGCCGTCTTTATATCGAGGACGAAAGTACAAATATTGATGAAAATATCAAATATTCTCTTGAAATTATAGAGGAAAATAATTTAAGCGAAAATATCGCAATTGTCAGCTCCGAATTTCATTTAAAAAGAGCGGTGATGATTGCGGAAAAATGCGGCGCAGAGAGCCCGGGCAGGGTCAGCGCAGAATCAAATCATTTTTCAACTCCGTCCTATTATGTGCGTGACGCTCTTGCGGTAATGGCGGAATTTGTTATGGGGTGACAGCGTGGAAAATAATATGGAAATTATTGCGTATATTCATAACGATATGCAGGAAAAATTCGGAATACCCCGTCAAAGCGGACTTGTTGAGGATTTAATCAGCACTGTTGTTTTCGAGCCGAAATACAGGGTGAGGGAAGTGCTTGACGGAATTGACGGTTTTTCACATTTATGGCTAATATGGCAGTTTTCGGAAAATGCAGACTGCGAATGGTCACCGACCGTCAGACCGCCGAGGCTCGGCGGAGATAAGCGAAAGGGCGTGTTTGCAACCCTTTCTCCGTTTCGCCCTAATCCTATCGGGCTTTCCTGCGTGAAGCTCGAGCAGGTGCTTGACACTTCCGATTACGGCACGGTGCTTACGGTAAGCGGTGCGGATTTAAAAAACGGCACTCCGATTTATGACATAAAGCCATATATTGCGTATTGCGACAGTGTGCCCGATGCGTCTCAGGGCTTTGTTGCTCAGGCACAAAACCGTATGCTGGCGGTGGATTTTCCGTCGGAGCTTTTGGATATTCTCCCTGCCGAAAAACGCTCGCCGGCGGTCAGTCTGCTTGCGCAGGATCCCAGACCCGCCTACCATAACGACCCTGACAGAATTTACGGAATGAAGTATGCCGGATTTGATATAAAATTCAGGGTTTGCGAAAAGCTCCTGACCGTTACCGCCGTAACCGAACAGGAGTTAATTTAATCATAGCCGAGGTTCATCACGAGCCTCGGCTTTTGTTATACGCTTGTCTTGGGGCTTATTGATATTTTATATGTTTTTTGATATGATGAATATGAATGTTATGCGAACTGCCGCATGATTCTCCGCTTTGGATAAAGCGTGATACGGTACCGAAAAATGTACTCGTAAAATCAAATTATTGACAGCCGGTTTCAACAATGATAGTTTTAAATTATAAACCGTAAAAATTGGAGTGATTTTATGTTTACGGCGCATATCAATAAAGAAAACAAAATACAAAGCTGTACCGAGCATTGCACAATAACCCGCAGAATTATGCCGTGATTAGTTGTCCTCGGTCGGATTGAAAAAAACCGCCTATTCCGTCGGCATTTTGCACGATTGCGGAAAGTTTACCGATGAATTTGACGATTACATTAAAAGAGCGTCGAGCGGTGAAAAGGCAATACAGGGCGAGGTTATACACAGCTTTGCCGGCGTTTCCCTGGCGCTGAACAAATGCCACAATGCGCAAAGCAATAATAAATACGAACTGCTTGTAAGCTAGCTTATCGCAAGCGCAGTCGGCAGTCACCACGGATTATTCGACTGCATTTCCGCTGACGGCAAAAGCGGATTTGACCATCGTCTTGAAAAACAACCCGAATATGATAATCGGGCGATAAAAAATTTTTTCAATGAATGTTGCGGCGAGGCGGAAACGGACGAATTATTTGCCGAGTCGGCAAAAGAGGTTGAAGCAGTCGCACAAAAAATTATAGATATTTCAAAAGATAACGACGAATTTATGTTTTATATAAGCCTGCTTTCAAGGCTCCTGTCGTCGGCTGCGGTCGATGCGGACAGGAGCGATACGGCGGAATTTATGAACGGTCTTGACTCATCACAAAAGCAAGCGGACTGGAGTGAATGCATAAAAAACTTGACAGGTATATTGCGTTATTTCCGTCGGACACGCCGATTAATATTGCAAGGAGGGAAATTTCGGATTTATGCTTTGCGACAGGGGATTTGCCGTCGGGGATATACAGGCTTAATGTTCCGACCGGCGGCGGAAAAACTCTCTCGGGGCTTCGCTTTGCATTGGAACATTTAAAGGCGCATAACAAAAAGCGTATAATCCTGGTATCTCCCTTATTGTCAATCCTCGACCAAAATGCAAAGGAAGTCAGAAAAGCGCTTAATAACGACGATATTATCCTTGAACATCATTCAAATATTATCAGAGAAAAAGCACACGGTGATGAAAGCGACGAGGACGACAGATGTAATTATCTGACGGAAAGCTGGAACAGCCCTGTAATTATTACTACTCTCGTACAGCTTCTTAACACAATGTTCTCAGGCAAAATGTCCGCCGTCAGGCGGTTTCACGCTTTGGCGAACAGCGTTATAGTTATCGACGAGGTGCAGACGGTTCCTGCCAATATGCTTTCAATATTCAATTCGGCGGTCAATTTTTTACAGGCGGTTTGCGGCGCAACCGTTGTTATGTGCTCCGCAACCCAGCCTATACTTGAAAAAGTGCCTCATCCGCTGTGCGGTGAGATAAAAGATATTGTCCCCAAGGATATAATTGCGACGCACAGTGCCGTATTTAAGCGTACCGAGATAGTTGACAAAGGATATTTAACCGAGCAGGAGATTGCGGATTTTGTACTCGCTCTTTTTGAAACGAACAAAAGTACGCTTGTAATCTGCAACAAAAAAGGACGAAGCGCAGAATTTATTTAACATTATTCAAAGCGACAATTACAAATGCTTTCACCTAAGCGCAGATATGTGCCAAAAGCACAGAGAGGATACGCTTGAAAATCTAAAAGCCGCATTTTATAATTGGATAAGGTTATCTGCATTTCAACTCAGGTGATTGAGGCCGGTGTGGACATTTCGTTTGACACTGTTGTGCGCTACGCCGCAGGGCTTGATAATATCGTTCAGTCGGCAGGCAGGTGCAACCGTCACGGCAAAAAGGCTCGCTCTGCAAAGGTCTATATCGTCAACTGCAAGGCGGAAAAATTAACTCATCTTGAAAGTATAAATAAAGCTAAAACCGCTTGCGAAAGCCTGCTTTATTCCTACTCCGCTTCTCCGGACGAATATGATTTTGACTTGAGCGGTGAAAAATCAATATCCCGTTACTATCAAAATTTATATTCCGATTTGCCTCAGCATTATATGGATTACCGTTTGGGCGACGGTTTGCCGACAATGTTTGAGCTGATGTCATTTAATAAATCGGCTTTGGATTTGTCACACGATTATGCCGAAAAATATATTATTGCAAATTCGCTTAAAACAGCCGGCAAAAGCTTCAAGGTGTTTGACGACAATCAGGACAGCGTAGTCGTTCCTTACGGCGACGCCGGGGAGATGATACAAAAATTGAAAGAAAATTATTACAGAGGTTTTGATTTAGCAGATTGCCGAGAGGATATACAAAAGCTAAAGCCATATACGGTTTCGGTTTAAAATTATCAGTATAAAACTTATTGCTCGCAAAATGCGATAACCGAATTATTTGACGGTAAGTTATTAATTCTTGATAAATCATTTTATGATAATCAAGTGGGAATATTATCAAATGAACAGGAGGATGAAGAAAAATGCAATTTCCAAATATTGTAGAATTTAAGGTGTACGGCGACTATGCACTTTTCTCAGACCCGATAGCCAGGGTCGGCGGAGAAAAATGCACCTACCAAGTTCCTACCTATGAAGCGCTCAAGGGCATACTTCATTCCGTTTACTGGAAGCCTACAATAATCTGGTACATCGACAGGGTTCGTATCATTAAGCCGATAAGAACCGAGGTAAAGGGTATTCGCCCGATTAAGTATAACGGTGGAAATGATCTGGCGTATTACACTTACCTCAAGGACTGCGAATATCAGGTTCAGGCTCATTTTGAATGGAATAAAAACCGCCCCGAGCTTGCGCAGGACAGGAATGAAAATAAGCACCACGAAATTGCAAAGCGAATGATTGCAAAGGGAGACAGACGGGATATATTCCTCGGCACAAGAGAGTGTCAGGGATATGTTGAGCCGTGTGTTTTCGGCGAGGGAGAAAGTGCCTACGACGGTATAGAGCGTTTGGATTTCGGCTTTATGTACCATGGCATTACCTATCCCGGCGAGGTGTATTGTGATGAAACCAAGGGAAAAATGACATTGAATTTTTGGTATCCGGTGATGAAAAACGGTGTTATCAAATTTCTCAAGCCAAAGGATTGCCCTGTGCATAAACCGCTTCACGAAATGGAAATTAAAAATTTCGGCGAGGGTGAAAACTTTGTCGGGCTCAGAGAATTCGGGGAGGTGAAGTGATGGGACTTTTACAAAGATGTGCCGAAACCTATGATAATATGAGCGATTTGGCAGGCGTCTATATCGACGGCAAGCAGGTTTTGGCTCCCGTAGGCTTCAACACAACAAAGGCGAATATAGAAATTATTCTTGACAGGGACGGTTAATTTTATCAGCGCAAAGTCTGTGGACAGCGACGATAAAATTCTTATTCCGATAACGGAGGCTTCTTCCGGTCGTTCCGGGGCACCGTGTCTGCACGCTTTGTGCGATCAACTGATTTATCTTTCCGGTATAGACAGTGAAAAAAATAATGTTTATATCAAACAGTTGAAGGATTGGTGCAATTCGCCGTATTCTAATGATAAAATAAGGGCGGTTTTGAGCTATGTTAAAAAGCATAGGATTATCAGCGATTTAATTTCTTTTGAATTAATAAAGGCTGATGATATTTCAAAATCGGACAAGGATATGGTGGTATGGCGGGTACTCGGTCTTTCACTGCCCGACGCTGTTTGGAAAGACAGGGATTTGATGAATTTCTATTCGCAGTATTATCAGTATTCTATTTCCGATCGTGCAAAGGGGCAGTGCTATATTTCCGGCAGGGAAGCAGTCGTTGCCAAAACAGCACATTAAGGGCGTATTTTCAAATAACGGCAATGCGAAGCTTGTATCAGCAAACGATACTTCCAATTTTACTTATTTGGGTCGCTTTGTCAATTCCGATGAAGCTATGCAGATAAGCTATGAAATGTCGCAAAAAAGCCACAATGCGCTGAAATGGCTGATTGAAAACGATTCGGTGCAAAGGGGCGGACGAGCATTTTTGTGCTGGAACCCAAAGGGCAAGGAAATTCCCAATCCTATGTGCGCATTTGTTTCAAACCGTGAGGAAAAGCCTCAACCTACGGAATATAAGCAAATTCTTAAAGATATAGTAAACGGATATAAATCCGCCTTTGATAATGACGATTTTATTATATCGGCGGCTTTTGACGCCGCAACAACGGGCAGACTTTTCGTTACATATTATAACGAGCTGTCGGTAAACGACTTTTTTGAGCGTGCAAAAGAGTGGGACGAACACTGCTGTTTTATTAATTGCTGTTTTATTAATTTCAAAGGTGTTTCATCTCCTAATTTATTTCAGATTATCAATGTCGCTTTCGGCACTCAAAGGGGCGATGCGGAAAATGCAAGGCTGGAGGTTGACGACAAGCTCTTTGCCCAGCAGCTTCAACGCCTGTTTTCGTGCAGGATTGAAGGCTCACGCTTTCCGACGGATATAATGCGGGCTTGTGTAAAAAAGCGCAGAATCTTAAAATCCTTACAAAAAGGGATAAGAGCATCGTGCTTTTTACAAGCTGTGCGGTTATAAAAAAATATATACACGATTATCTCAAGGAGAATTACAAAATAGCTCTTGAAAAAAAGGCTCGACAGAAGCTACCAATACGGCAGACTTCTCGCAGTTATGGAAAAAATCGAGCTTGACACTCTTGACACTTATGACAGTTCAGGCTCACGGGGCACCAACGCAATACGCCTGCAAGGCGTGTTTGTAAAACGCCCTGCATACGCAACCAAAATCATTATGGATCGCCTGAAAAGCGCTTATTATCCCAAGCTCAGCTATGGCATAAAGGTTTATTACAAAAGGCCGATAGGCGAGATTATGGAAATGATTTCAAATTGCGGCGAGGAGGATTACAACAAACCCCTCGGCGAAACCTATTTGCTCGGTTATTACCTGCAAAAAAATGACTTTTACAAGAAAAACGAAACCAATAATAATGATAATAA
>JAJQGZ010000089.1 GCA_021200075.1 Clostridiales bacterium
GGATATGTGTATAATAGACACTTTTTTTTGTTATTCATTTGCTTTTTCGTTAAAATATTTTAATGAATTTAACGCTATTGATTTAATTTCCTCGTCCTCGTCAAAATTCAAATAGACATAATTTGAATAATATTTAGCGCCAAACTCTTTCATTATCCAAGTTTTACCTACCTGCCTTGCGCCCTTGAGTACCATTGGCTTACGCTGAGGGCTTTTTCCATTTTACTAAATTTTCAATTGCATTTCGATTCATAACATCACCGCCGACAAGTGTATTTTTAATTAGTTTAACACATTATTTCGGCATTATCAAGGATAATTTTACACATTTTTTCCTGCTTTTTAGGTATGTTTTTACACATTTTTAGCCGATTTTTGCGATGCAATTTACACATTTTTCGCCAAACGGCAAAAACACAATATAATTTTACCTGCTTATTAAATCCATAATTGCCGAAAAGCAAAACAAAAACGCAGAGCGTAAACTCTGCATTTTTTTATAATTTAGCTGTAAATAAACTTATTCGCCTTTCATTTCAAGCAACTGTACCGTACCGTCATACGAAGCCTGGGATACCTTGATTGAATCGGTGATAGCCGCTTCAATATCGTCCTCCTCAACGCCGAGCGCCTTTGTGTACTCATTATTGATAAAGAGGTCAATATCCATAATATCCAGAAGATTGAACGGATCCATACCCGAATCAATGCCCCTCTTTTTATAATCGGCGGCAACTTTAATCATACCCATTTTTCATCATCGTGGGAGATACGCCGACAATCTTCCTGTCATCACCCATTCCTCTTGCGGCATAGACAATTTTAAGGAATTTATCCCATTTCATATTGTACATACTTATTGGGATAGCCTCAAAGCCTTTTTATCGCTGAGAGCCGCACCTGTGATAGCCTGACCTACCTGACGGCAGGTAAGCATTGCGGTACCTCCCTTCGGGTACATTGTAAAGGGCCAGCTGTCCATCATCTTACATCTGCTCGATAAGGATTACCCATACCAGCTTTCTGCCCGGCTGAGTGCCGAATATGTAAGGAAGCTCTAAAACAGCACAGCTGAAATTATCATCGCAGGCGGCACTGCAAACCTCTTCCTGCATCATTCTCGACTTAAAGTACGGATTCTTTTGAGTAAGGCACATATCAGGTCTGCATTTTGAAAAATAAGCAAAATATGAGCCGAGAACTACCGCTCTTTTAACCCCTACCTTTTTTGCAAAGCGGGAATATTCTCTTGAGCGGAGCAATATTAAATTTGTCATAATAATCCATAACCGGAGCCGGAAATTCAACTCTCTCGTCAACGCCGGCAGCATAAATGAACACATCGTTGCCCTTGAGCATTTCCTCGATTTCCTCATCGGACTTCTTGTTAATATCACCGAAGATAATATCCATTTCCTCCGGTATCGGCGCTCCCTCGGGAAGCGGAGGCAAAGCAACAGTAGTCACCTTGTGACCCTTTTTGATTAACTGTGTGGCGGCTTCACAGCCTAAAAGTCCGGTTCCGCCGATCATAAATATGTTCATATAAAAATCCTCCGTACATTATTTCGGCAGGTAAAATTCACAAAAGACTCCCTGCCAAGTTTTAATCTTATATTTAATTATAACATCTTACATTTTTTGTCAATTACCCTTGAGAAAAAATGCGGATAAACACCAAAAATCGGTTAAATAGTCGAAATACGCTAATCCGCTTCTTTTAAATCGTTTTCAGCCGGATTTGTAACAATAATTTTATACATCAAAATTCAGCCCTTTTCTTAACTCGCTCATAGTATCCTCAAGCGGCTTTATATTTCCGTCTTTCTCAGCACGCAATCCTTCGTTTAAAAGACTGTACAGCTCAAATTTGCCACAAAACTTTTCGTATGCTTCAATACTCAAAACCGCAAGGTCGCCTTTACCGTTTTTGGTTATAAAAACAGGTTCCGAATACTCATGGCAAAATTTTGATATTTCATTGTAATTATTTCTTAAATCCGCACTCGGTCTGATTGTCGGCGCTTACCTCACCTCCGTTTTTATTATAGTCAAATTATATCATAATATAGATATAATATCAATATGTATTTTTGTTTGATATAATTAAGATATAACTAATATACAAAACAGCGCACGGACTGTCCGCACGCTGTTTGAAAATTTTTGTTTTTACTAAAACTCGGCAATGAGTTCTACCTCGCATTTTACACCCTTTGGTAAATCCTTTACCGCAACGCAGGAGCGAGCCGGCTTTGATGTAAAATATTCGGCATAAACCGCATTAAAAGCGGCAAAATCGTTAATATCCGCAAGAAAACAGGTGGTTTTAACAACCTTGTCAAGCGAAGTGCCGGAAGCCTCGGCAACCGCCTTTAAGTTTTCGCACACCTGACGGGTCTGCTCCTCTATAGTTTGCGCGACGATGGTATTTGTTTTGGGGTCGAGCGGAATCTGACCCGAGGTGAAAAGAAGCCCGTTAGACTTAGCCGCTTGGGAATAAGGCCCGATTGCGTCGGGTGCATTCTTTGTAGAAGTGTATTCCATAATAAATTCTCCTTATGTAAAAAATTTTTATATGCTTAATCGCAAACCTCAAAGCCGGCTTCTCTCAAAGCGGTTTTGATTTGAACGATATGGTGATAATCCCTTGTTTCAACACCGATTTTCAAATAGCAGTCGGTAATATTCATATCAAGGTCAGTGCTGTCGTAATTGACGGAAACAACATTTGCACCGAGTGAAGCGATTATCTCGCTGACGCCGGAAAGCTGACCCGGTTTATCCGACAGGGCGATTGTGATATTCGCCGTTCTGCCACACATTTTAAGTCCTCTTTCAATAACACGGGAGAGAATAGTTACATCAATATTACCGCCGGATATAAGACAACATATCTTTTTGCCGCTGACATCGGGGATTTTGCCGTTCATTATCGCCGCAACGGGAACTGCGCCTGCACCCTCGGCAATCAACTTTTCCTGCTCAAGCAGGGTAAGAATGGCAAGAGCTATTTCATCATCGGTGACGGTAACAATGCCGTCAACATATTTTTCCGCAAGCTCAAAGGTTAAATCTCCCGGAGTTTTAACGGCGATACCGTCCGCAATTGTCTGCACACCGTCGAGAGTTTCGATACAGCCGTCTGCGATTGATTTTTGCATAGACGCAGCGCCTGCCGACTGAACGCCGTAAACCCTGCACTTGGGATTAATCTGCTTAATTGTAAAAGCTACTCCTGCGATAAGTCCGCCGCCGCCCACAGGCACCACAACAACATCCGCATCGGGAAGCTGATTCAAAATTTCAAGTCCGATAGTACCCTGTCCTGCAATAACATCGGGGTCGTTGAACGGGTGGATAAAGGTACTGCCCGTTTCCTGCTGAAGCTCGATTGCTTTATTATATGCGTCGTCGTACACTCCCTTAACAAGGCAGACCTCTGCGCCGTAACGCTTAGTGGCTTCGACCTTGCTTATCGGTGCGCCGTCGGGCAGACAAATGGTTGATTTGATACTGTTTTTAGTGGCAGCAAGAGCCACACCCTGAGCGTGGTTTCCTGCCGAACAGGCAATAACACCCTTTGCCTTTTCCTCGGCGGAAAGCTGACTTATTTTGAAATACGAGCCTCTTATCTTAAACGAACCGGTAACCTGTAAATTTTCCGTTTTGAGATAAACATTTGCGTCTTTGCATAAATTCTTGGCGAGAATCATATCCGTCTTTCTCACCACTTGGGACAAAACTCTTTTTGCCGTGTATACTCTGTTAAGCGTAAGCATAATTTTTCCTTTCTGTAATTCAATATTCTGTAACTTTACTATTCTAATACTGCCGATTTGATTTGTCAATCACCAAGTAAAAGTACAATATACATAATAAATGGAAGCGGTGGAATCGGCTTTTATCAAAAAGCTGTTGATTTTGCTCATTTGTATATTTAATATTATATATTACACTGTCGATTCCGTTTTCCGCATCTCCGCCTATCTGCTCGACTTCGGTGCTTTCATAGGTTATGTCATACGAATAATTGCCCGAAATCGAACTTACGAAGCTCTCCGCATTTTCCTCAGCCTTTTCTTGCAGTTCGTCACTCTGCTCCATAGAATACATTTCAAGTACATCTAAGGTTGCGAGCTTATATTCAAAGCTTCCGTCTTCAGCTTCTGCGGTGATTTCGTCCTCAGCGACCTCTATGCCTAAATCCTCAAGAGCCTTTTGAATATCCGTCAAAAGTGCTTTATTTTTTTTACTGCTCTTGCTTGTCTCCTCGGCGGTGCTTTGATTGTCGGAATCCGACGAACCGCCTGACGAATCGGAATAAACGCTGTCGGCTTCTTCGCTGTCAGAGTTATCCGAATTATCCGATGAAGCTGTTGTATCATCGGCATTTTGCTCGGTTGACTGCGCCATGTCCGTATCGGCATTGCCGGAATTCTGCGAACAGGCGGCAAACGAAAGCGCGATTGCAAGAGATAAAAATAATAAAATAATCTTTTTTATATCATAACCTCACGGGCTACTGCAAAGTGCCCATACAAAACAATTTTAAGCAAGGGTTGACTGAATATACCGACATCTGCTTTTAAAAACGCCTCCCTTGAATCACAAGAGAGGCGTTGACGGTATAATTATCAGCTTACGGCGCCGCCGTTATTTGACGAAGCATAGCCTATCCAGGTAGTACCCACACTGAGGGAAACATCGTTTCCGCTTGTATCTTTAAGCACGATAAGACCGTCCTCAACCGACCATGTTATATCAATAACCGTGCCGTTGCAGGCAAGCTTACCCGCTCCGCCTGCAAGAGTGTAGTTGCAGTAAATTTCCGCAGAGCCGCTGTTCTTGTAATTCGCTTTTGAAATATATTCGGTAGTATCAAACAAAATCAGCAGGTTTTCCCTCGCAACATCGGTTTCGTAATCGGTGCAGTGGTACTTGCCGTCGGAGCTGTCATAAGTCCAACTTCTTGTAGCTATTCTGCTTGAAAATGTAACATTAAGAGCATCGCAGGCAGTATCATAAGCTGCGTCCTCAAGGAAGCTGAATTTGGTATAGCTACTGTCGTCTGCGTCGGTTCTGAAGCCCTGTTCCTCTATAGCGTCGGCAATATTTTCACCGTAAAGAACGCCTGTATGCTCGGAAGAAACACTGCGTGAACTGTCTCTGCCGAAAAGGGTGACTTTGCCGCTGTAGGTCATTTGGTTGATATGGTCAACCTCGTCAACTCTGAATACGGTATTTGCGCCTACATAATCCGTTCCTCTCTTGGTCTGGCTCTGTCCCCAGCAGAAGAATATGGAATCAAAAAGCTCCGAGAATTTTATATACGGAGGACGAGCGCTCCTGATAGGCCCGATTTGTAACGGAACAGAAGTGTAATCCGCATACATCCAGAGCATTCTTGTTGTTCCGTCCTCGACTTCGCCCTCAACAATAATATCAGGCGGATTTTCCTCATCATCTATTCCCCACTGTGGTCTTGAAGCTTCGGAATTTTCCACAACAACCGCAATAGGTCTTTTGCCGACTGCGGCGGAATTGTAATCGCTGTCGCCGGTAAGCGGATTTACCGCGTCAACAACCTCGCTGACCGCTTCGGTTACCTCCTCGGTTTCCGATACGGCGGCGGTAGTTTCCTCCTCAGAATTTTTAACAACCGCAAATACAACTCCTGCGATAACGGCTATAATGAGTATTACTATTACGGCAATTATTACGCCCTTGTTGCCTTTTTTTTTGCCGCCGTTATCGCTGTTTTCGTCATAATCGGCAAAGCTTTCAAATTTCACGTTTTCGTCTCCTTCGCCCTCTACTATAACCTTTGGCTGTTTTTCTTCCTCGGCGGCGTCAGCTTTTGCATCTTCCTCGGTAACGGTAAATTCCCCGCCGTCGGTTTCATCGGATGTATCGGCGGCGTTATCTTCGGCAATTTCCTCCTCGCTTTGTTCAGAAGTGCTTTCCTCGGTATCGTCTTTAGCTGTTATGTCCTCTTTTTCCTGCGGTTCGGCATTTTCTTCCCGAACGGGAGTATCGTTATTTGAGTCTGCGCTTGGCTTGTCTTCTTCCTTATGCGTTTTAATTTCCTTTAAAATTTCATCAAGCTCGTCTGAATCCGGCATACTTTTTCTCCTTTCGCTTTGCAAACGGGGCGGCGAATTATCCGACTAAACCCCGATGTTTTTTCTATTGTACCACATATCTCTTTCCATTTCACTATATTTTTTTAAATTTTAAATTTTATTGATTTAAGCAATGCGATGTAGTAAAATACTATTTAATGATATTACTGTGGGCAAATAAAAATTCCCACAGCACCGAGGTGGTATTTTGGCTAAGACCGTGCCAATGATTATAGCGAACCGAGACATACTTGTTCTCAACAAGGAAGGCGAATTTAAAACCTTTAATATGCCAGCGATCAATCCCGTGCCGAATATTCCGTTTTATCATCAATTTGCGGAAAAGATTGCCGAGGGACAGTATTATTTTAAAGAATTTATGAAAGGGCTTTACGGCAAAAAGCTTTCAAAACACATCTTTGCGATAATTGTTCCCGACGATACAAGCAAGCTGGAATCCATTTTTATCAACGAATTTTTCGTCAATTCCGGCGCCTGCAAGTCGGTTGCGCAAATGCCGATGGCTCTGGCTTTGTCAAAGGAAGATGAGAGCTACATTTCACTGTCGAAATCATCAAGGAATGTTATACTCGAATATGTCAGAAATCACGAAACCATGGTGTCAAAAATTTACAATTCTTCCCAATGCGACCCGGCAAAAGTTGTAGAGGACGCAAAAATACTTCACATTGATTTGGAACACAAAGATGTCCCTGTTTATATAAACAATTTCAACAACAATGTTGACGAATTTTTTGATATGGGAACAGTGGTTTCTGCAAAGCAGTTTATGGAAAAAATAGCAGTAATTGATGTCGAAAAGCTGTAAATAAAAAATACACCTCTGCAAAAATAATGCAGGGGTGATTTCTTTGAAAAAGAATAATAATCAAAAAAATTCCAAAAATAATAAATCCGACAAAAAAGACGGATAACAGACCTGACATCTTATATCAGTCCCGAAATGGTGCAAAGCGATGTTGACAGCAGCTACACAGGAGTGCCTGCCGATATGTATTATAACAACGAGCTTGACGAAATACCGGTTCAGGACGCAGATGATTTGTAAAACAAATTAATTTAAAAACAAGACTGTTTCACATCTAAATGAGACAGTCTTGTTTGTTTTATTTCTTCTTGAATTTATCGAAAAATCCCTCTTTGTCACTGTTCTTAGGCGGTACATAGCCCTTGTCAAACTGATGCAAAAGCTCCCTCTGCTCTGCTGTTACCGACTTTGGAATATCAATGACAATACGCACATATTCCTCGCCGCTGCCGACGGAATTAAGACGGCGGATACCTTTGTTGCCTTTCAGGGTAAATACCTCTCCCGGCTGTGTGCCGGCAGGTATATTCAACTTTGTATCTCCGCTGAGAGTGGGAACGGTAATTTCAGTACCGAGAGTTGCCTGGACAATGGAGATATGCCTGTCAACCCACACATCGTATCCGTCACGGGTAAAGTACGGATGCTTCTTTATGCTGACAACGACTTTTAAATCTCCGGCAGGACCGCCGTTTGAACCGGCATTGCCGAAGCCCCTGACATTAACCACTTGGTTGTGGTCGATACCGGCGGGTATGTTGACATCAATCTTTTTCTTTGTGCGAACCTTTCCCTTACCCGAGCATTTGGGGCACGGATTGTTAATAACCTTTCCGCTTCCTCCGCAGCGGGAACAGGTACGCTGTGTACTCATAACTCCAAGAGGTGTTCTCTGCTGAATATTTATAACGCCCTTGCCATTACATTCAGGGCAAGCGGACGGGCTTGTTCCCTTTTGCACACCGGTACCCGAACATTCGCTGCAGTCCATAACACGCATAACTTCAATAGCTTTTTTGCAGCCCTTTGCCGCTTCCTCAAAGGTGAGCGAAACAGAGGACTGAATATCTCTGCCTCGTGTCGGGGCGTTCGGATTTCTACCTCCGAATCCGCTCGAACCGCCGAAAAACGATGAAAATATATCGCCGAGGTCGATGTCTCCGTCAAAGCCGAAACCACTTCCGCCGAAGCCGCCTCCCTGACCTGCGCCGTAATTGGGATCTACTCCGGCAAAGCCGAACTGGTCATAGCGAGCCTTTTTCTGCGAATTGGAAAGAACCTCATATGCCTCGTTACATTCTTTGAATTTTTTTTCAGTCTCTTTATCCCCGGGATTTAAGTCCGGGTGATATTTTTTGGCTGTTTTTCTGTAAGCTTTTTTTATTTCGTCCTCGGTTGCGTTTTTGCTTACGCCGAGAACTTCATAATAATCTCTTTTCTCTTCAGGCATATATGCCCCCTGTAATTAATCTGATAGCATTTATTTAATAGTTCTGCAATTTATTTCATTAAACAGTTCAACATTCCTCCGCACAATACTGTACGGAGGAATGTTTTTATGATAATCGACGCCTTGACGGCGGAGCGTTTTGCGGTCAAATCAGTTGTCGTCAACCTCTGTATAATCCGCATCGGTATACCCTGCATCGCCGTTATCGCCCGAATTTTGGTTAAATCCTGCGCCTGCGTTTGGATCTGCACCGGCATTTGCCTGAGTAGCTTCGTAAAGCTTTTGCGATGCCTCGTAGAATTTATTTGTCAAATCCTCCTGAGCAGACTTGATTGCGTCCTCGTTGTCGCCCTTGAGAGTGTCTTTAAGAGTATCAAGCTTTGTTTGAAGTGCGCTCTTGTCGTCTGCGGAGAATTTGTCGCCGTTTTCGGAAAGGAGCTTTTCGGTCTGATATACCATTTGGTCGGCATTATTTCTGAGATCTACAGACTCTCTCTTTTTCTTGTCCTCATTGGCAAACTGCTCTGCTTCCTTAACAGCCTTGTCGATATCCTCCTTGCTCATATTTGAAGAAGCGGTGATGGAAATCTGCTGTTCCTTGCCTGTTCCGAGGTCTTTTGCGGAAACATGAACAATACCGTTTGCGTCAATATCAAATGTTACTTCAATCTGCGGAATGCCTCTTCTTGCCGGAAGAATACCGTCGAGGTGGAACATACCGAGAGTTTTGTTATCCTTTGCAAATTCTCTTTCACCCTGGAGAACATGAACCTCTACAGAGGTCTGGTTATCGGCGGCTGTGGAGAATATTTGGCTCTTCTTGGTCGGGATTGTTGTATTCCTCTCGATGATAACGGTGTTTACGCCGCCCATAGTTTCAATACCGAGAGAAAGCGGAGTTACATCAAGAAGAAGAAGTCCCTTTACATCTCCGCCGAGAACGCCGCCCTGGAGAGCTGCGCCGATTGCAACGCATTCATCCGGGTTAATACCCTTAAACGGCTCTTTACCGCTGAACTTCTGTATAGCTTCCTGAACTGCCGGAATCCTTGTTGAACCGCCGACAAGAAGCACCTTGTCAATATCATTCATAGAAAGACCTGAATCGCTCATTGCCTGACGAACCGGGCCCATTGTAGCTTCAACAAGATCAGCCGTCATTTCGTTAAACTTAGCTCTGGTAAGAGTTGTTTCAAGATGCTTGGGGCCTGTTGCGTCGGCTGTGATGAACGGAAGTGAAATCTGAGCGGTTGTCATACCGGAAAGGTCAATCTTTGCTTTTTCCGCCGCTTCCTTAACTCTCTGCATAGCCATTTTGTCGCCGGAGAGATCTATGCCGGTATCGTTCTTAAACTGAGCAACAATCCAGTCCATTATCTTTTTATCAAAGTCGTCGCCGCCGAGACGGTTATTACCTGCCGTTGCAAGAACTTCCTGTACGCCGTCACCCATTTCGATTATTGATACATCGAATGTACCGCCGCCGAGGTCATAAATCATTACTTTTTGGTCGTCCTCTTTGTCAATACCGAATGCAAGTGCTGCGGCTGTCGGCTCGTTGATAATTCTCTTAACATTAAGACCTGCGATTTTACCTGCGTCCTTAGTAGCCTGACGCTGTGCGTCCGTGAAATATGCGGGAACGGTGATAACAGCATCCGTTACGGTTTCGCCGAGATATGATTCCGCATCGCTCTTGAGTTTTTGAAGAATGATTGCGGAAATCTCCTGGGGTGTGTAACCTTTGCCGTCAATAGTTACCTTATAGTCCGAACCCATATGTCTTTTGATTGAAGAAATGGTTTTTTCGGGATTGGTGATAGCCTGACGCTTTGCCACATTACCTACCATTCTTTCTCCGTCCTTTGAAAATGCAACAACCGACGGTGTGGTTCTTGAACCCTCTGCGTTTGCAATAACTACAGGCTCGCCGCCCTCGATAACGCTTACACAGCTGTTTGTTGTACCCAAGTCAATACCTATAATCTTTGCCACAATAAATTCCTCCTAATACTTTGCTTTAATTATATATTGTTTGTGTTTTTGTTTATATATTATTTAACTGAAATAATCAGTTAACTGTCTTTACCATTGCGGGCCTTACAACCTTGTCGTTTATCTTGTAGCCCTTTTGGAAAACATCGGTGATGATATTAGCGTCCATCTCGTCGTTTTTCTCGTGCATTACCGCATTGTGGAAATTCGGGTCGAATGTGTCGCCTTTTTCTCCGTAAACGGTTACGCCGAGCTTTTCAAGCGAAGCCATAAGGCTGTCATAGGTCATTTGAACGCCTTTTTTGAGTGTGTCATAATCCTCCTGCTCGCTTGCAAGCGCTCTTTCGAGGTTGTCAACAACTCCTAAAATTTCTCCCACCGCCTTTGCGGTTGCGAAATTGAAGCTTTCGCTCTTCTCCTTTTCAGACCTTTTGCGGAAATTTGCGTATTCCGCCGTTATCCTCAGAAGCTGATCCTTGGTGTCCGCAAGCTCCTTTTCAAGAGGATTTTCCTCTTTTTCGTCCTGCTCGTCCTCGGCTTTTGCTTCTTCATTGTCAACGCTTTCGGTATCGGTGGAAGCTTTCTCTGCTGTATCATTAGCAGTTGTTTCCTCGTCCTTTATCTTGTTTTCGGCGTTGGCCTTCTTTTCGCTTTTCTTTTTATTCATATCATTCCTCCTTTTGAAAGAAGCGTATCAACGGTATCGGCTATATATCGGATTTTGGGAATGATGTTTTTGTAATCAATACGCATTGAACCGATAATCCCGATTACCGCCTTTTGATTTTCCGGATAGGTGTATTTTGCCACTGCGGTGGCGGTTTCTTTCATCTCATAAAGCGGATTTTCCTCACCTATGAAGAATTCCCTCGACTTACTTGAATTTGCAAATTCGCTTATGGTGCGAATGAGCTGCTGCTTTTCCGTCAGGAAAGAGAGAAGTCTGTAAACTCCCGTACCGAGTTCCTCGTGAGAAAGCAAATTCGTCTCCCCCTCAAGGGTAAGCGTATTCTGCGAAGCCTCCGAACAAAGTGAGCAAAGAGAAATAAGCACAGGAAGTAAATCGAATATCCTGCTTTGCGCATACACAGCGGTGCTTTGTATAAATGCCGGGGTTATATCAACAAGCCTTGCGCCGATAAAGAATTTGTTTACAACACCGTAAAACAAGGCTCTGAATTCGTCGTCCGCCGGACAGGTCATATTGACAAGCGATGATTTTATTCTGCTGCCTGCCGTGACCATAACGAGCATTGTCCTCGAACCGCCTGCCGGTATAAGCTCGACGCCTCTGACGCAATCCGCAGTATCCTCAAGCATACAGCAAAACGAAGCACAGTTTGAATACTCGCTCATCAGCTTTGAAGCGCTGTTCAAGAGCCTTTCCGGATCTCCCGAATAAACGGACAGCGTTTCATCAATCCTCTGCTTATCGTATTCGGGTACGGGATTTTCACGCATAATGGAATCAACATAATATCTGTAAGACGCCTTGCTCGGTACCCGTCCTCCGCTGGTATACCTTTGCTCAAGATAACCAAGTTGGGAAAGATATGCCATTTCGTTGCGCACGGTTGCGCTCGACACCGGATACGGCAAAAGCTGACAAATTGCCTTTGATCCAATCGGTTCGCCCGTAGCCAAATAATGTTCAATAATTAAATTGAGTATCGTGTGCCGTCTGTCGCTTATCATCCTTTCCACCTCTTTTATATGTTAGCACTCTCAATACC
>JAJQGZ010000037.1 GCA_021200075.1 Clostridiales bacterium
TCCCCCAAGAGTCCACATCGACGGGGAGGTTTGGCACCTCGATGTCGGCTCATCACATCCTGGGGCTGTATTCGGTCCCAAGGGTTCGGCTGTTCGCCGATTAAAGTGGTACGCGAGCTGGGTTCAGAACGTCGTGAGACAGTTCGGTCCCTATCTGCCGTGGGCGTAAGATATTTGAGGAGCGCTGTTCCTAGTACGAGAGGACCGGAATGGACGCACCGCTGGTGTATCGGTTGTCATGCCAATGGCACGGCCGAGCAGCTATGTGCGGATCGGATAAACGCTGAAAGCATCTAAGCGTGAAGCCGTCTCCAAGATAAGATATCCCACTGTCAAACAGTTAAGACCCCTCGAAGACTACGAGGTTGATAGGTCGCAGGTGAAAGTGCAGCGATGTATTTAGCTTGGCGATACTAATAGGTCGAGGGCTTGACCAAAATAGGAAAGATGTGTCAAAGTTAAGTTCACAGTTATCTGTATTTGGTTTTGAGGGTACATACCCCAAAGAGCTATGCACCATTAGCTCAGTTGGTAGAGCACCTGACTCTTAATCAGGGTGTCCAGGGTTCGAGTCCCTGATGGTGTACCATCAGTGGCCCGTTGGTCAAGCGGTTAAGACATCGCCCTCTCACGGCGAAAACAGGAGTTCGATTCTCCTACGGGTCACCAAAGACCTTTATGTAAACCAACAAAAGTCAAGTTAATATGGCAGTGCAAAACATTGCCTTAGTCGGTGTTTATTACGATGAGGGTCCACCCGTTCCCATCCCGAACACGGTAGTTAAGCTCACTCGTGCCGAAAATACTTGGAGGGCAGCCTCCTGGGAAAATAGGTCTTCGCCGACATCTTTGAACCTCACGTTAATCTGCGTGAGGTTCTTTTTTTGCGCCTGTATTAAAATTATAACTATCATAAAACCAAATTTTAAAGGGCTGTTTCGCCATAAGGTGAGACAGCCCTAATTTTGTGAGTCCGCAGTCTGTAATGTTATTTTTAAAGCAAATAGGATTTAAAAATTGTGAAAGGTATCTGCTTTATTTTGCTTATTACTTATTTTGCTCACTCGCAATTTTTAATAATTCAAGCAATTCTTTATGCAATAAATCTATGCTTTCCTGCAATTTTTCAGCGGGTAGTTTTGTTAATTTATCAGTGCGATCTAAGAAACTTCTGACTTGTTTCAACATTTTTTTATCGTTGTTGTCATCATTGAAACAGCCTTGTTTTCTTAAATACGGGAAAACATATTCATATATTTGGTTGGTGAAAAATTCTTTTATCCCCTCAATTTGAGGTATGTCATTTGTATTTTGCATTTTTATCCTTTTGCCGATTTGCAGTTTTATTCTTCCACTTATTTGATAATTAAAAACAACTGAGATTGATTTTACTTTGCAGGAATGATTGATTTTTGCACAAAGGTGTTATAAATTTCTCTGACTATCAGGAAAAGAGTATATCCGATAATTGCTGCGGCGGCAACATCGGACAGGTAGTGCGCACCGGCAACAAGCCGTGTATACCCCATTACAAATACATATACGGTGCTGATGCATACGGCAACCGGCGTAAACTTTTTCAGCCGTTCAAACGCAGAGCAGAGCAGTAAGCTCAAAAATGTTGTGCAGGCGTATGTTGTGTGACCGCTCGGGAAAGAATCCGCCCTGCTGTAAAGCCCCATATCGTTGCCCTTTTGGTACCAGCGGGTAAATGCGGAAAAGTCTGTACCGTAAGCCATATCCCTTGAAAGGGGAGAATATTTTCCCTCGCTCATACCGTCCTCGTTGAGAAAATTATTTGAGTAAGCCACCATTTCTCTGAAACGGACACGGCTTGTTATTTCTTTACATTCCTCAACAATTTTGTAAAAAATGCCGAGCAGTACACCGGTGAGAGCTAAAAGCTCTAACTTGCGGAGGATTTTTTTGTCGATTTTTGAAACGATGAAAATTGATATTATTGCGACAGCAAAGCTGATTATGAAATATACCGCTTGGCTGAGTTCTGATTTTCCTGTGTCGGAAAGTATGTTTTTACCACATTTTTAATCAGCTTTTTCCAGCCGATACCGCACAAAACGAAAAATCCGACGGTTGTTACAGCCTTGACAATGAAATCAAAAAATTTATACGCCTTTGCCTGTGTATTTTCTACCGGCTTTACGAAAGGCAGAATGTTGCTGATAATTTGCAGAGAATTGTTAAGGTCGTGCCTGCAAACAAAAATAATGGCGAACGCAATTCCCCACATACCCCAGTAAACAAACTGACCGTATGATTCCGCAATGTCGACAAATGTGTTTTGCGGATTAAATAATTCTATATCAATCGCAAAGTCGTTTGCTGTTGCATATATCAGCAGTGCAAATGCGACGATGTAAAAAATTATCGAAAAGGCAGTAAAGCCCTTTTTCTTTTCTATAATATCCCTCACAAAGTTAAATTTATGTTAAATCAATTTTAAATTATTGTAGCATATTTGTATTATATTTGCAAGAACAGGGAATAAGGGCAAAAAATAAACCGGAGCAAACGGCTGTTTACTCCGGTGATACACATCCTAAGCGAAAGGACTTAGGCACAGGATTATTTGCCTACATATGCCCTGTCGCCCTTGGCAAGGATTTCAGCACACTTAATAAGAATTTTAAGCATAGTAAATTCCCTCCTTCGCAAAGTCATTGAAGTGGTCTGCGGATTGAAATTTTGTGCCGTGCAATCCGTATTCCTCACTTCGATTAGACATTATAACATCTAAATTATAAATGTCAATACTTATTAGTAAAAAAATTAAAAAAATATTTGTTAGATTTCACCAAACAAATTGACAAAATAAGCTAAAAATAACTTTACGATTGTATAAAATACACAAAAACAACCGCATTTTTAAAACCAATAAGCTCTTACATTTTGAAGAAGGCTTTATCTGTAATATTATGATTTTATTGCTTTGTGTGGTCGTCAAGCGTCAGATAGTATGACGGCAGGAAGTTTTCGCTGAAATATTTAACCTCGTCAAGGTCTATGTCGTCAATGATTTTCCGCTGAGCGTCAAGCGCTTTTTCAAATTCACGGTTGCCCATTCTGGTTTCCTCAATACATTTGATCAGCGCACTGATTTTATCCGCCGCTTTTACAAGAACCCAAAGCTCCTTGTCCTCGTCGCTTTTGTTGAAGAAAGGCTCGTACTCCTCGGCAAATTCCTCCGGCAACATAGCAAGCAGTCTTTCGCCGGCGGTTTTTTCTACATCCTTGTAAACATTTTTAATATCGTCGTTATAGTATTTAACCGGAGTGGGCATATCGCCGGTGATAACCTCGGTTGTATCGTGGTACAAAGCAAGAAGGCATATTCTTTCGGCGTTATAGTTTTTTCCGAATTTTTTGTTGCCTATCAATGCAAGCGCATGAGCTATTACTGCAACGCTGTGACTGTGTTCGGCAATATTTTCGGGCGTGGTATTGTTCATTAAAGCCCATCGGTTGATGAACTTCATTCTGTTTACCATTGCGAAGAAATTGTTATTCATTGTCCGCCGCCTTTGCAATGTCTATACCAAGCTCGTCAAGCTGAATATCGTCAATATAATCCGGCGCACCGCTCATAAGTTCGCTTGCGTTTTGCACTTTCGGGAATGCGGTTACATCTCTAAGGCTGTCCGCACCGCAGATAAGCATTGTCAGCCTGTCAAGACCGATACCCATTCCGCCGTGGGGAGGACAGGCATAACGATATGCTTCCACAAGGAAACCGAATTTTGCATCAATTTCCTCCTGACTCATTCCGAGAAGCTCAAACATTTTGTTTTGAAGCTCGCAGTCGGTAATTCTCATCGAACCGGAGGAAAGCTCATAGCCGTTAGCAACAAGGTCAAACGCCTTTGCCCTTACCTTTCCCTTGTCGGTGTCAAGATATTCTATACATTCCTCCATAGGCATAGTAAACGGATGGTGCATTGCAAGCCATTCTCCGCTTTCTTCATCGTATTCAAAAAACGGCATCTCGGTTATCCAGAGGAAGTTGAATTTATTTTTGGGGATTACGTCAAGCTCTTTTGCAATGATAAGACGAAGTGCGCCGAGAACGGAAAGTGTGGTAGATGTTTTTCCGCTGACGATAAATATGCAGTCGCCTTTTTTTGCACCGAGGTTTTCACAAAGCTCGGCAAGTTCATTGTCCTTGAGGAATTTGTTGAATGAACAGCTCGGCTCGTCCTCCGCCCATCTGATACAGGCAAGACCCTTTGCGCCGATACCTTTTGCGTATTCGGTGAGCTTGTCAATTTTCTTTCTGTTGTAAACGGAAGCGGCGTTTTCGGCTTTTACGGCTTTTACGCTTCCGCCCTCGGCAATTGCAGTTTTGAATACGGGGAAATCCGTCTTTCCCGCCCATTCGGTTATGTCGTTTATCAGCATATCAAATCGGGTGTCGGGCTTGTCGGAACCGTATTTTTCCATTGCGTCGGCAAATGTCATTCTCGGCAGGGGAAGCGTGACGTCAACATTAATAGTTTCTTTCATCAGCTTTTGAACAAGTCCCTCGGCAATTTCCATAATATCGTCGGTATCGACAAAGGACATTTCCATATCAATTTGAGTGAATTCCGGCTGCCTGTCGGCACGCAAATCCTCATCTCTGAAGCAGCGAGCAAACTGAATATACCTGTCAAAGCCTGCAATCATACAAAGCTGTTTGTAAATCTGCGGAGACTGCGGCAGAGCATAGAATTTTCCGTTATGTACTCTCGACGGCACAACATAGTCTCTTGCGCCCTCGGGAGTTGATTTTGTCAGCATCGGGGTTTCTATATCGATAAAATCATT
The DNA here is from genome assembly GCA_021200075.1 of Clostridiales bacterium. Classification (GTDB taxonomy): domain Bacteria; phylum Bacillota; class Clostridia; order Oscillospirales; family Acutalibacteraceae; genus Eubacterium_R. The sequence continues at coordinate 4,825 of JAJQGZ010000037.1, forward strand.
GTCGTAAAAGTAATCTCTTGCGATTTTTGTGATTTTATGACGCATTATTATATTTTGGGTGAGCTTTTGATTTCTTAAATTCAAATAGCGGTATTTGAGCGTGGTTTCGTCGCCGACCTTTTGGGAATTGACAATTTCAAAAGGCGGAGTTTGCGCTTTTGAAATTATGCGAAGTTCCTTGACGATTATTTCAATTTCACCGGTGGGAATTTCCTTATTTTTGCTTTCCCTTTCGCATACCGTGCCGACGGCAGCTACAACATATTCCGCTCTGATACTCTGCGCCTTTGCAAAAACGGTGCGGTCCGTTGCATCGTTGAATGAAAGCTGAACGATACCCGTTCTGTCTCTCAGGTCAATGAATATAAGATTACCTAAATCCCTCTGCCTTTGGCACCAGCCGAAAAGAGTTACCTCTCTGCCGGAATCCGTAATGCGGAGATTACCGCACCAATCGCTTCTTTTCAGTCCTTTTATAGTTTTGTTTTCCATATCTTCACTCCGTTATTCGGTAATTACTGTTCTTTGTTTTCACCTGTGCCGAAGAGGGAGGAAAAATCGAACTCCTCTCCGTTTATCTCCAAATCGGCAAGCTGTTGCGAGAGGGAAATGTTGTAAAATCCGTTGACGAATGTTGTAAGGTCAATTTCCGTTTCCTCTCCGGTGGACATATTTTTGAGCTTTGCCTTTGAGTTTTCAACCTCGCTGTCGCCAATAACCACATTGAATGTCGCACCGAGCTTATCCGCATATTTCATCTGCGCACGCAGGCTCCTTTGATTAAGGTCAAGCACCGTTGCAAAACCCTCGGCACGCATATCCTCGGATATTTCCAGAGCTTTGACAAGCGCCTTGTCGCCGAGTGTGGCTATGAATAAATCGGGAACCTGAGGAGCGGGGAATTCGCTTCCCTGAGCTTCCATAAGCAGCATAACTCTTTCAAGACCCATAGCGAATCCGAGCGACGGAGTATGCTGACCGCCGAGTTCTTCAACCAATCTGTCATATCTTCCGCCGGCGCATACGGCACTCTGTGCACCGATTGAGCCGGACAAAAATTCAAACACAGTTTTGGTATAATAATCAAGTCCTCTTACTATTTTCGGATTAATTGTAAATTCGATATTCATCGCCTTTAAATAATCCTGCACCTTGGCAAAATGCTCCTTACAGTCGTCGCAGAGATAGTCAATAACAACCGGTGCGTGCGACGCTATCTCCGAGCAAATCGGACCTTTGCAGTCAAGTATACGCATCGGATTTCTTTCAAGCCTGTCACGGCAGGTATTGCAAAGCTCGTCCTGCCTTGCGGAAAAATATTCCCTGAGCGCCTGTAAATATTTCGCCCTGCATTTTGGACAGCCGATTGAATTGATTTCAAGCGAGAGGTCTTTTATTCCGAGATTTTCAAAAATTCTTGAAGCAAGAGCGATAATTTCCACATCCGCAACAGGGGACTGAGTACCGAAGCACTCCACTCCGAACTGGTGAAATTCTCTGAGCCTGCCTGCCTGCGGTTTTTCGTATCTGTAGCAGGGGGTTACATAGCTTATTTTTTGCGGCATAGTTTCGTTGCACAGTCCGTTTTCCAAAAAAGAGCGGACTTCGCCCGCTGTTCCCTCCGGCTTCAGAGTGATTGAGCGGCCGCCCTTGTCGTCGAATGTGTACATCTCCTTTTGTACAACATCAGTAGTGTCTCCCACTCCTCGCTGAAACAGCTCCGTATGCTCAAATACTGGTGTACGCATTTCTTTGTATCCGTATTTTTCCGCAATATCTATAACGGTTGCTTCTATATATTGATATTTGTGAATTTCCGCCGGCAGGGCGTCCTTTGTCCCCTTAACGGCTTTTGTAACAAGCGCCATATAAGTAACCTTTCTTTCGGCAAGCCTCGGCTTGCAAAGCTTTATTGTTTTTCAATATGTAAGAAGCCTCTGAACAGCGCAGATATATTCCGCTCGGCATCAGAAGCTCTTTGCAATTAATATTTGTTTGCCGATTGAATATCGGCGAACTGATAAAAAATCAATTATTTATTTGTATTGATTATTATATCTCGGATTTACAATTTCTCTCCATTCAAAATCGCCGCGTTCCAGACCTCTGATTAACGCTTCACCGGTTGCAATATTTGTTGCATAGGGAACATTGTGAACATCGCAGAGCCTGAGCAGGTCGTGGTCGTTAGGTTCGTTCGGCTTGGGCGAGAGCGGATCTCTGAAAAAGAGGAGCAGGTCAATTTCGTTGCAGGCAATCCTGCTTGTAATTTGCTGACCTCCGCCCTGACTGCCCGAAAGGAAGCAATTGATTTTTAATCCGGTAGCTTCCGAAACGAGCTTGCCGGTGGTTGCTGTGGCGCATATATCGTGGCGGCTGATAATGCCGCAGTATGCGATACAAAACTGAACGAGCAGTTCCTTTTTAGCGTCGTGAGCGATTAAGGCTATATTCATAATTTCCCTCCGTAAGGTATGTAACAAATCGTCTTGAAGTACTATAATAACACAAATTATGATTTTATTCAACAAAATCAGGAAAGAATAGTTCCGACTTTTTGATTTGTTTTTGCGTCGGTATTGTTTTGATACCAATAATCTATTATTTCGGCTGTGATTTCCGCCGTCTCCGTACCGGAGCCTGCAAGCTCAACAACCGACGCCACGGATATTTCCGGATTATCATACGGTGCATAGGTAATCAAAAATCCGTTGTTTCTTTCCGCACCGTTTACGACAACCTGAGATGTACCCGTTTTGCAGGCGACATCGGTGTCAATCTCATTAAATATATATCTCGACGCTCCTTGGGTTGCAACAAGGCGCATACCCTCGTGTACTGTATTAATTGTGCTTTCGCTCAAATCAAGGGTGTCAATTACTGTTGAACCCTTTTCCTCAACCGTACCAGTGTCGGAGGATATTATGGATTTTGCAAAATGCATTTCGTATCTTGTACCGCCGTTTGCAAGCGTTGCACAGTAATTAGCAAGCTGTAGCGGAGTAAAGAGGTTGTCGCTCTGACCGATAGCCATTTGAAGCGTGTCGCCTCCGTTCCATATGCCACCTGAAATTTCTCTGTTTTCGGGAGTGGCGAGTTGGCCCGACGCTTCGGAAATTTCAACTCCCGTCTTTTCACCGAGACCGAAAGCGGAAGCGTACTCGTCAAGCTTGGTTATGCCGAGGTTCATAGCGCAGTTATAAAAGAAGATGTTGCAGGAATCCCTCAATGCTGTCTTTACATTTTCTCCGCCGTGAGCTGTGCTGTTCAGGCACTTAAAATCCTGTTCCCTGTAGGTCATAGTACCGTTGCAGTAAAATGTTGTGCTGTCGGTTATAACCCCTTCTTCAAGAGAAGCGCAGGCAACCACCGGCTTAAATGTTGAGCCGGGAGCATATGTTCCGAGTGCAAATCTGCTCCAAAGCGGGTTTCTGTCGTTTGAAGCAAGCTCCTCGTAATTATTGTAGTAATCGTTTAGATCAAATGTGGGATAAGAAGCGGCGGCAAGCACCTCTCCGCTGTTGCAGTCCTCAACGACAACGGCGCCTGCGGAGGAAGCGTAATCCGTAGCGTCGCAGATTTCGGCAAGCTTATCTTGCGCAAGTATCTGCAAATCCCTGTCAATGGTCAATACAACGGTGTTACCCTGAACCGGCTCTTTCGTAACCTCTTCCGTTATCTCTCCGTCACGGCTGATTGTGATTGTCAGCTCACCCGGAGTTCCCCTGAGTTCGCTTTCCATCGCCTGTTCAATACCTGATTCGCCGATTTGGTCGGTTATGCTGTAGCCGTCGTCTTTAAGCGCGGCATATTCCTCGGCGTTAATATCCCTAACCGTGCCGAGTATGTGCGGCGCAACGGTGGAATCCGCATATTCCCTGTACGCAACCACCCTCACATCCGCTCCGAGGTAGGATGTTTGATCCTCTTTAATGGCGGCAATGGTTTCGTCGCTTACATCGTCTGCAATGGTGACGGGATTTTCGTAGGAAAACAGCATACGGGTAAGCTCGTATCTGATACCGCCTATTTTCAGCGCGGTTTCATCATCGTAGCCCTCAATCTCATATTTTTCAAGCATTGCGTCAAAGCAGTTTTGCGCCGTGGCATAAGGCTGGAGGTTGAGCATATCAGCACTTTTCATAGTTTCAATATCATCGTCGTCGCCGTCAAAAACCACATTGCCTTTTTTATTTATTTTTAGCGGAAGATTGCTAACATATTCCTCGCCGTTTGATTCAAAAAGCTGAATGAGATTGTATATAATAGTATTTCGTTTTTGATTATTTTCCGTGGTATCTGCGGCAGGGAAGTATACTGCGTTGAGAATTACGGAATTGCCCTGGCGGTTTGTCATAAGCGCATTGCCGTTTCTGTCAACAATTTTGCCTCGTGCGGCTTCAATCGGCACAACATATGTGCTTTGCGTATTGTTAAGCTCGGAATAATAATCGTTGCCGAGAATTTGTATATCGTATAAATCAAGTGTGAACGCCAGCACTATTGCTATCACAAGGATAATGGCAATAACGCTTCTGGCACTTTTATATTTGCTTTTCAAAACCGTTCTCCTTAAACTTATTCTTCAGCGGTCGGAGAATCAGCCAGATTATCGGTGTCATTACAAAGGTGTACAGCATACACGGAATGTAGAATGTGAACAGAGTCATCTCTGCCGATTCAACGCCTTTTATGATGATGAAAAACAGCCAGTATATAACGCAATATATGCCGGTGGTTAAAAGCGCACATACCATATTCGTAATAAAGGTATTGCGTGCAATATATGTTACAAGAGCGCAGGAAAAGAAGCACATAATCATAATATATATGCAGTTAAATCCCATATGCACTCCCGAAGCCGTATCCCACAAAAGTCCTGCAAAAAGCCCTATGATTGCGCCGTATTTTTCGTCCTCTCCCATTGAAAGGATTATTGATACCGGCAAAAGCAAAAAGCATCTTGCACCGTTGATTTCGGGGAAAAGCCCCGATGTATTTTGCAGTAAATCGCACAGAAGTATTATCAAAGCGTAGATAAAAAATTTAAGTATGGTTCTTTTTTTAGTCATCGTCGGCATCCCCGCTTTCCGCAGCGAAATCGGTGAGGACTAAGCACTTGCTGATTTTTTCTATATCCGTTCCGGGCTCAACCGCCGCATAGGTGGCAATGCTCGTGGATTCGTCGCTTATGTCCTTTACCGTGCCGATGATAATGCCCTTGGGGATATTTGCGCTTATGCCCGCCGTGGCGATTATAGAGCCGTATGAAATTTTTGTTGAAGAGTCAAGATTTTCAAATTTGCAGTATCTGTCCTCCGTCAGCTCCGCACTGCCGGTAACATAGCTGATTTCGTTAGATGTGATGTCGTATGCGGATACGGAAAAATCGGGGTCGAGCAAGGTGCTGACAACACTGTATGCCGGGTATGCCTTTTTGATAACGCCGATAAGGTACTTGCCATACAGCACTGCGTCGCCGTCTTCAACACCGTTGAGCGTTCCCTTGCTTATTGTGAATGTGCAGTACGGATTTGCGCTGTCCCTGCCGGTTACCGAAGCTTCTACAAATTCGTAATCCTCGTTTTCCTCTTTCAGTTCAAGAGCGTCTCTGTAAAGTTCGTTTTGCGCTTGGATATTTTCATAATCCGCAAGCTGATCCTGAAGCTCGCCGATTTCCTGTTGAAGGGAATCTATCTTTTCCTCGTATTCGGTATCGCCCTTTGCGTTTTCAAATATAGTGTCAATTCCGTCGGAAATTTTACTTGCCGCCCAATGAGCAGGAGCAAACACAGTGCCGATTATGCTCGATTGCGCACTTTTGCTGCTTCCGTTTGCGGCGCTTATGAACATTCCCACAAGCAGCAACGCTATGATTATTACAACTAATTTGAAGCGACTGCTTTTAAAAAGGTCTTTCATTTTATTACTGCGTCCTTCTGAGTTTTATTGATGTGCCGATTGCCACACAGTCCAGCGGCTTTTGCGGAATATGTACATCAATTTTAGTTTCCTTTGAAATAAGCTCTGCCATACCTCTGAGCTGACTTGCGCCGCCTGCAAGGTAAATTCCTCTGCTAATAATATCGGCGGCAAGCTCGGGGAGCGTAAGCTCGAGTGTTTCTTTAACAGCGTCTACAATCATACCTACCGGTTCCGACAACGCTTCCCTTATCTCCTGTGAGGTGACCTCAACGCTTTTCGGCAAGCCGTCAACAAGGTTCCTGCCCTTAACTTCCATAGCTCCCTCGCCGTCATAGGGGAGAGCGGAGCCGATTTTAAGCTTAATATCCTCTGCGGTATTTCCGCCGATAAGGAGATTGTGAGCGAATTTCATATAGGCAATTATGGTTTCGTCAAAAGCATTTCCGCCTACCTTTATGCTCTTACTTGCCGCAATACCGCCGAGACTGATTACGGCGATATCGCTTGTACCTCCGCCGATGTCGATAATCATAGAGCCTGTTGCTTCAAATACCGGCAAATCGGAGCCGAGAGCCGCCGCCATAGGTTCCTCGATAAGCTCAACTTCCTGCGCTCCCGCCGACCTTACGGCGTCCTCAACCGCTCGTCTTTCCACCTCGGTTACGCCGCTCGGAATACTTACCACAACTCTTGTTTTGGTAAAGAGATTTCTTCTGCTGGAGCGGTAAATAAAGCTCCTGAGCATATCGACTGTCATATCAAAATCGGCAATAACTCCGTCCTTTAGCGGTCTGACTGCCACAATGGAACCCGGAGTTCTGCCTATCATCGCTTTTGCCTCGTCGCCGGTTGCCGAAACCCTTTTTGATTTCACATCAACGGCAACAACGCTCGGTTCTCTTATTATTACTCTGCCCTTTTTGTCGCAGACAACGGTGTTCACCGTGCCGAGATCTATGCCTATATCCCTTGAAAAAATCATAATGCATCCTCTTTCAAAAAAAAATCAGAATATGTTAAACAGGCAGTTGCAAAAATGCAATAATACCCAATATAAATTAATTATATATATTATATAATAGCGTTCGCTTGATAACAATAGCAAATTTTAAAATTTACAAAATTGTAAAACAAATATTTTGGGTTCTGTAATAAGTGTTAGGGGGTGGCATTAAGGCATTTGTTTTCACTAAAATATGGCGGGCGGATGCTATCTGCCCCTACTACCTTGTATTTACTAAAAGTTTATAAATAACTGGAATTATCATATAATTTCCTACCAAAATACAAGGAGTAAATTACACAACGATAAAAACTATTCATAAAGTTTTAGACGATACACGGTAC
>JAJQGZ010000209.1 GCA_021200075.1 Clostridiales bacterium
GTCCTCGGACATTTTGTAAACCATGTTACCATATCCGACATATTATCCGCCTGCAAAATAACAATATTTCAACAAAAGCATTATGCGATAATTATAACTGATTGCAAGCTTTATTTTACTTTCACGGTTTTTACCTTTGACCATGCGCCGTATACTTTTTTGCCGTTTATTGTCTTGTAAGAGCGGACACGGACATAATACTTTTTGTTTGATTTCAGATTCTTTACGGAAAGAGAAGTGGTTTTGGCTTTTTTAATAAGCTTCGACTTCGTTTTTTTGGCGGCAAACTTTTTCGATGTGGAATACTGCACCTGATAACCGCTTACCGTGGAGTCCTTTTTCCAGGTGATTTTAAGCACTTTTTTGCTTGACGATTTCACGGTTTTTATGGTCGCTTTTTTCGGGATAATTTTAAATGTTGCGGTCATCATTCCCGAATATGACGAACCTTTAAACTTTACGGTTACTGTCGCCGTGCCGGGCTTTTTGCTATTTTTTGTATGTAACCTTGTAATTTGTCGACGGGATAACATTGCCCTTTCTGTCTTTAACGGTTACGGACGGGGTTTTCTTTTTGCCGTTATAGGTGTATTTTGTCTTGCTGAGCTTTATGTTTGCAGGATAATAATATACGGCGTTTGTTACGTAATCGCTGCAATAAGCGCAGAATGTGTAATTGGCGCCGTCACTGTTATTTTGTGAATCGTTTGCATCGCATATCGCAGGATAGTTTTCGGTTGTAGTGTATGTATGGCTGTGAGCTTTTACGGTAACGGTTGTCGAGTATGATGTTCCGTCGCTTGTTTCCAGCACAAAATAATAAGTTTCTCCGACTTCAAGCTCGGCGGCGATTATAAAATCCGTATTTCCTGCTGTGCAGGCGTTCATCATCAGCACTTCCTCGGAAGCGTCGTAAATACTGCCGAGAATCATACCACTTGAATTAACTGGCGAGCATACAAATTCATAATAGCCGGAGGTACTCGGTTCAAAGCTTATCCAGTATTCGTTGTCGGCGGATTCGATATATGCCGAAACCGAACCGTTAAGAGCAATATCCTGTGCGGTTCTTTTGGTATTTGCAAAAGCAGTCACGCCGCCGATTTGCACACCGGTGAAGAACATTACCGTACTCAAAAGGCAGCACAGCGATTTTTTAATGTAATTTTTAAGCATTTAATCGCCCTCTTTGATTTTGAATATTTTTAATATGTAACGCAGTCCGTTGTTATCAGCGTTACGCCGTATTCAACAAGCTTGTCGAGCGTTTCGGTATCGTTGATTGTCCACGCTCCTACTGCAAGCCCCTGCTCGATACATTGCGATATTATGTTGCTTTCGTAATTTTTTTCTTTATTGCCGTTGAAATCAATTCCGCAGTTATCAAGAGTCAGAGCAAGGTCGATATTCTCCTGCTTGATTTCCTTTACAAGATAGTAAACCTGTGCGTCGGTAAGTTCACGGATTTTTTGCAGATTTTCAAAATGGAAAGAGATGTAAACCGCTTCAACATTGTATTTGCCAACAAGTGCGGTCACCTCGTCGTAATGCTCGGTGTTGTTTTTGCCTTTCAGCTCGATTACCGCAGTCATACCGTATTCCTCGCATATTTGCAGGTATTCCTCCAGCGTGCAGAATTTTAAATCGGGATAATCCTCAACATTTGAGCCGTTGTCAACAGTCATTTCCATAAGCTCGTCATAGGTCTTTTTTTCAATAAAAGCGGATTTGTCCATCATTCTGTATGTGTGAATATCGTGTGTGATAACCCATACTCCGTCGGCGGTTCTGTAAATATCACATTCCGCACCTGAATATCCGTGTTCGCCCGCTTGTTCAAACGAGGCGGTTGTATTCTCCGGCGCAACGCTTCTCATACCCCTGTGGGCAATCAGCGTAACCAGCTGATTTGTTGATACAATTTCGTAATCGGCGGTCTTGCAGTATTGGTTTAATACAATCAGTCCCACACCCACCGCAAGGATTATAAGCGCAAGCAGAATTGATAAAACTATGACGATTATCTTTTTCTTTTTTGACCATTTTTTCTTTTCGCTTTTTGCAGCAGTATTACTCATTTTCATTTTCCTCCGCTTTTTGTTCAGGGAATTTTATCACCTTGTTGTCCTTTGTCAGGAATCTGCCGTTGAAATCCCATTCGCCTTTAAGACCCTTTGCCGCCGCTCCGAGCTGAAAGTGAAGCTGAGCTATGCCAAAATCAATGCTCTTGTCGGAATACGGCTCGTCAACCTTGGCGGAGATAACACCGTTTTCGTACCTGAAATGAACGGGTCGTCTGTTGGTGGCGGACGGTGCTTTTTCAACAAGCTCCATTGCGTATTTGTAGTAAACCGGCAGTTTCTCGTCGCACACATCAAACATCTTTTGGTATGGCTTATTGTGCTTGTGAGTGGCGTTATACATAATTTTTTCCTTAGAGCTGAACTTGTCCTTGGTATAGCCGATAACGATAACGCCCCAAAGGCGGAGTTTTTGCGGGAAATCAATATCCGCATACACCTTGTTCTCGTCGTAAGTACCGCTAACCCAGCAGGTGCCAAGCCCGTGATAAACGCATTGCAGAACAATCATTTCGCCGTAATATCCTGCAAGGATTCTCGCTTTTTCCGTATCCTCGCCGCATACGGCAATGTAGCTGAATTTGCCGGTGAAGATAGTGAACGGTTTTGTTCCGTCTTCAACAAGGCGGAAGCTGAGCCCCGCTTTCTTGTTCACTGCGTCGGTCAGTTCACGGATAACGGACAGCGTTTCTTTATCAAGCGGTCTCGGGCGATATGTGCGCCTTGACCTGCGTGCTTCTATTGCCTTTATATATTCTTCGTTAGTCATACGAACACCTACACACCAACCGCCGTACCGTTTTAAAAAATAACACGGCGATTTTATTTTTATTGCATTATAAAACGATTATAACATAATTAAATTTCAAACTCAACATTATTATCCTTTATCCAAATATATATTTGAAAAATATATGTCGCTATCTGCGGTACTCTCATCAACTGACCGTACCACGGCTCGGGCAGGGAATCGGGATTTTTTATTAAATTATCAAATGTGTCTCGATGAATCCATTCGCAAAGCGGTGTTGATTTATCTTCAAAAACTATGTTCAAAAGCTCGCACACACGCTTGAAATATTCGAGATTATGAGTTTTCGGATATGGGCTTTTTCTTGTAAACAATTTCTTTCGGCAAATCGTTTTCAAAAGCCTTGCGCAGTATTCCTTTTTCTCTGCCGCCGAGCGCTTTCAATTCCCAAGGAATATTGTATGCGTATTCGACAAGGCGGTAATCGCAAAACGGAATTCTCACTTCAAGAGAAGATTCCATACTCATTGCATCCTTTCGCATAAGCAGCGTTTGCATAAACCAGTCGAGATTGAGCATAAACATTTCCCTCATACGCTTTTCAAGTGGGTTTTCTCCGTCGAAGTAAGAGGTTTTTACAATGGTGCTTTCATACGCGTTTCTTGCATATTCTTCGCCTTTGGGGAGAAATCCGTCCTTCAAAATACTTCTGTGTATATCGGTTGTTCTCGACCACGGGAAGCAGTCCTCAAATAAAATTTCTTTCTTGTGGTACCAGGGATAACCGCCGAAAATTTCATCGGCACATTCGCCGGACAGGCAAACCGTGAAATCCTCTTTAACCTCACGGCAGAACAGCAGCAGGGAAGAGCCAACATCGGCAAATCCGGGAACATCTCTTGCGTATGCCGCTTCTTTTAATGCGTCGGCAAGCTGTGCGTTGTCAAGCACAACGCCGTGGTGGTTTGAACCGATATAATCGCTGATAATTTCGATGTAATCGGAATCCTTGTTGGGCTGGAAAAGGCTTTTTTAAAATAAATATCATTGTCCGTGTAGTCAACCGAATATGTGTCAAAGACTTTGCCAGTTTCTGCATATTTATCTGCGGCTGTTTTTAAAATTATCGAGGAATCGAGACCTCCGCTCAAAAATGCGCAAAGAGGCACATCGGACACAAGCTGGCGTTCGATTGAATCCTTTACGAGGAAATGAGTGTATTCAATCGCTTCGCTTTCGCTTTGTGAAAATTCGCTTGCCGTCAGCTGCCAGTACGGTTTGATATTAAGCCGACCGTTTTTGTATACAAGGAAGCTTGCCGGCGGCAGCTCTTCAATATCCTTGAATATCGCTTTGCCGATTGTCCGTGCAGGGCCGAGCATAAATATTTCGTTTAATCCATTTTCGTCAACGGTACTGCTTATTTCGGGTATGCAAAGCAGGCTTTTTATTCTGCCTGCAAAAGACGAACATTTTGCCTTTTTGCGAATAGAAAAACGGCTTTACGCCGATTCTGTCCCTGACCGCAAAAAAAGACTTTTTTCTTCCTCGTCGTATATCGCATAGGCGAAAATGCCGTTGAGCTTTTTAACGCTTTCCTCTTTCCATTTGTCAAACGCTTTGAGTACAACCTCGGTGTCGCACTGAGTGTCAAAAGTATATCCGCTGTTTTTCAGCTCATTTCGCACTTCATCGGTATTGTACAGCTCTCCGTTATATACAATAATGTATTTGCCGAATTGCATCGGTTGTTTCCCGTTTTCAACATCGATTACACAAAGCCGCCTGTGTATCAGCTCCGTTTCCTTTGCAATGTATTATCCCCTTGCGTCGGGGCCTCTCATTTTAAGCGTTGAGCTTATTCTTTCGATAAGCAGTTTTTTCCGCACGCAAATCCGTCCCGTCGGACAAAATTCCGGCTATTCCGCGCATAACATCACCTCGCAATATTATATGCAAAAAGCCGGAATTGAGATTAAATATGAATATTTACTTTTAAGTATCTCCTGCCTCGGAGAATCAAATTGATTTAATTATAAGCTTCAAGGAGTGTGTCGTATTCCTCGTCACTTATCTGAATTACAGAGCCGTGCCTTGCGCTGAAATCAAAATCAATATCGCTGTTTTTTATCTTCGTGAAATTTTCAAAATTCGTCGTCTGCTCCGCAACAAATCTTTCCTTGCCGTATTCGTCCATAATTATAACCCAAGAATCCGTGCCGGAAATATTGTATATCGAGCTTCCCTCAACGCCGCTTGGCGCTTGGGAAATAACAACGGGTTCGCTGTCGTAAGGGCCGGTGAGGGAATCCGCCGTTACATACGCAATGCTGGAATCCTCATCGTGCTTGAAGTACATATAATACTTTCCGTTGTTCTCGTTATAAATAATATCTGCGTCTATAGTTTGTATTCCGTCACGCTCGTAAAGAAGCGTAGGCTCTGTTATGGTTTTAAAATCCGCCGTGTAGGAATAGTAAATTACCGCATTGTCGTTTTCCTCGGTTGAATTTGCCCAGTATATCATATACATCTGCTTTTCCTCGTCCCATATCGCCTGGGGCGCCCACGCTCTTGTGGTATTCGCAAATTCTCCGCCAAAATCCCGTATGTCTATAATCGTTTCGTCCGTCCAGGTAATCAAATCCTCGGATTTCCAGGTGACAAGTGCGTGGTTTGATTTCCAGCCGTCGTCGCTTTTCATATCCGTGCCGATTATGTAATAGCAGCCGTCAACACCCTGCAAAATATACGGGTCTCTCACCGAGCCTGTTCCGAGTTCCTGCCCAATCACCGCTTCGTTGCCGTTTACGGGAGTGAAGTTGTATCCGTCCTCGCTCACGGCAAAATGTATGCTCTCTTTCTCAGGCTCGTTACCCGTGAAGTAGACGAAAAGATATTTTCCGCTCTCACTTTGCACCGGCTCGGCATAGCGGATAACTCCGCTGAAATACAGTGCGCACAGCACCGCAACCGCAATTATAAGTATTGCGGCAATAACGGATATGACGATTTTTTTGCTGATTTTTAATTTTGATTTTTGCATAGTTCCGCCTCGTTTTGGTATTTATATTATTAATTTGGTATTTATATTATTAATATAACATAACAGCTCGGAGCTGTCAATACTCCGAGCTGTCGAGGTGCGTTATAATTAACTGTAAGCCACAGTTAATTTATATTGACATAATTTATCCGGCGCAAGATGTGCCGGCACTGTCGGTTATTGTATTGCTGACTACAATACTACCGTCAACAATTGCAAATACATTCCAATAGCGACCGTCACCTTGGTCTGTCGGAATATTAAATGTGCGAATAAGGGTACTGCCGTCATAAACCTTTATTTGCGCACCGGAGTTTCCGACTGTACCATAGCTGTTACCTGAATAGTTATAAATATAGTAATAATAAGGTGTTGAACTTGTGGGGATCAGCGTAATGGTCTCCGGACCGTAACTTGATGTATCATCATAATCAAGATTGCAGACTTCAATTTCTCCGTCATATGACGATTTATTGCTATAGTATGTATGGAAGCTTGAGCCACTGCTCAATGTTCCGTATACATGGGAGTCTAAATCGGATGGATTCTCGCCCCAAGTGAGAACTATTCTGTACTCTCCGCTTGATGTTACCGGAGAAATAATGGCATCTTGCGAAACACTGTCATCAGAAATAACGATGTTTTTGTAGCCTGTATTATAACCGGATTTATAATACTCGATTGTATATAATCCAGTGTCATAATATACTTGGTAATAGCCGTCACTGTCGTATATTATAGTGCCGCTGTTGTTAGACCAGTTCAAACGGACATTTACCGTAACACCGGCTACAGGACTTCCCGTAACAGAATCGGTTATTGTTCCGTTTGCGTAGTTCATATACGATCCGGCATTTACCAGCAGGAACGTTTCATTGAATGTGGTTTCTCCCTCTGTAACGGTTACAGCCATTTTGGCACTCTTATATGAACCTGCGGAAATTTTTACAATATATTCACCGGCTTTAACGCTTAATGAATAAGCACCGGAAGAGTCTGTTCTCGAAGTTGAAATTAAATTATTGTCTGTATCATATACACGAACAAATGCGTTTGAAATGTCAGCGCTTGATGAGGCACTCTTTACACTTCCCGAAATAATGCCGGTGCCGTTATCATCAAAGCGATAGTTTGAAACGTTTACATTATACGAAGGGAACAGCATAACCTCTGCGGGGCTATAGCTGTGTCCGTCGTTTTCGCCGTTAACACTTTTAGCGTATGAAAGAGCTTCCTCGGCAGTATAATACTCGCCGTCGGAGTCGGTTTCATTCATTCTCTCAATGACGGATTTCATCATTTTAGTGTTGTACTCTGTGAATATGGTTTCGCTGTTTGCAAATACAGCCGAAGCTCCTTTTTCAACAAATGTATTTACAAGGGAATACAAATTGTCGAAATTATCTACAGCGTCTCTTCCGGAACTGCAGGCAGCCAAATATACAAATGCACCGCCGAGTGAGTTATCCTCGAGATATTTATCAAAGAAACCGCCTAAAACAGCATATGTGTTTCTGCCTGCAGCGGAGTAATTTATAAGTATTCGTCCGGCAGAAATATCTGCGGAATACAAAATTGTAGTTAATAAATTATTGAGTTCACCGGTCATAAGCATTGAACCGTAGGTCTGTGAATAACCGCCGTGACCGTGCCAAAGAATAACACTGTAATCCGAAATATTTTTCAACTCATCAAGTGTTACATTATCTAAATCAATGTTACTTGAATCGCTGAAAGTATAGCCGGTAAATTCCTGTGTTATAAGTTCCGCAGAACTGTCGGTAGCTTCATCGGAAAGAGTATTAAGCTCAGATTCATTGTAAGTATCTTTAAAAGGTTGGAATGTTGAAACCGAACCTCCGGCATCGCAGTCCTCAACTGATAAAGAATATACAAAAGAATATCCGGTAGGTAATGAAACAACGACATTCGTTGTGTTATCCTCATAAGATGAAATTGTACCGTCTTGAACAAGTTGGTCTAAGTTCTCGGTCAATAATGCCGATGCACTTTCAACATCACTTTCTGAGGTCGTGCCGTCTTCATTGATATATGAATCAAGCGACGAAGTCAGCGAATCCGCAATTTCATCCGCAGTTTCAATCTCTGAATCCTCAATTTCATGGTAATAGTTAATGTTGAAGCTGTCACTGGTAACATCTTTTGCAACGGCATAATAAGAAATGATTTCCTGAGTACCATTACTACAGGTTGAAACCAATGTGTAAATTCCGTCGTCTGCCGTTTCATCACTGTCAGTGCCGTCATCGTTCATATAGCCGATAATTTCGTTGTTACCGTTCTTTATATAAACATCTTCTGCTTCAAGCTCAATTTCAGCAAAAACTTCAGCAGTAAAAGTTACGGTAGCTTCTTCGCCGATTAAAATATCTGTGGTATCAGCGGAAAAACTGTTGATTTCGACATCATCATTTGCTTCATCTAATAATCCCGGTTCTTCTGTAGAAATTGCTTCCCACTTTGCATAAAGGGTTATATTAGAATTAACAGACGAATTGAAATTGTATACCGAAGTTAAATTGCTGTCGGTATACCAAGCAACAAAACGATACCCCTCTTTAGGCGGGTCGGTCGGTTGAGTGGCGGTATTACCCTCCTCAACCTGTTGCGAAGCGACTGCCGTACTGCCGCTTGATTCAAATGTAACGGTATAAACGGTTGCCGCCGAAGTTAGTGGTTGTCTGCGTGGTTTGGCTTGCGGGAGCGGTTGTCTGCTCGCTTTGAGCGGTGGTTGTCTCCTGCGTTTGAGCGGTGGTTGCCACTGTTGCGGAAGCCTTTTTCAACGTCTTAACCTTTTTAACCTTGGTGTATTTGCTGTAAACTTTCTTTTTGTTTACGATTCTGTATGCACGAATCTTTACATAGTAGGTTTTGTTGGTCTTGAGCTTGCTGATTCTTTTTGTAATTGTTTTCTTTTGGGCAAGCTTTTTGGTAACCTTAACGGTTATCTTTTTGGTTGTCTTTTTGGTGAATTTTTTTGATGTCGAATAGTAGATGACATAGCCGTCGGCTTTGCTCACCTTTTTAAACGAAACATCAAGCGACTTGATTTTCTTTGCGGTGACCTTGAATTTTTTGGGCTTAGCCACCTTTACTTTTGCCGACGATGTTGTACTGCTTGCTGCCAACGCAGAAATGCTTTGAGATACATCGGTTCCCTCAAGAATGGTTAATGACGGCATAAGCATCATAAACGCCATAAGGACAGCAAGGACTTTTTTTGCAAGCCTTTTTCATGAATTTTACCTCCTCGGTTGCAATTTTGGGAGCATAAATAAAAGCAACACTACACAAATTGTGCGGTGTTGCCCTGAAAATTTCTACGCTCCCGTGTATAATATATATGAGAACTGCGATCGGGATTTCGCAGTTGACAACCCCACATATCAACAGCATAAACTGAAGCGAAGCTTAAATCAAGTTACAAAACGGTAACGAAAAAGACTGCCCCGCTTTTGCGAGACAGTCCGTAAAATTCTGTTCTTTAATCTCCCTGATTAAACAGCGGTTCGAGGGTGTCCTGATGTTCCTCTAATATGTCAGG
Organism: Clostridiales bacterium; assembly: GCA_021200075.1. Lineage (GTDB taxonomy): Bacteria > Bacillota > Clostridia > Oscillospirales > Acutalibacteraceae > Eubacterium_R. The sequence goes on from JAJQGZ010000209.1 coordinate 9,444, forward strand.
CAGGAAAGTATCCCAGTGGCGTGCATCCTGTTCGGAGTTGCCGAAAACATAGTCCTCCTGACCGTAATCTATTACATCAAATCCCGGCATAGCCTTGCTTGCGCCGGCGGTTCTGTATGCAGCGGCATTTGCAAGAGTGAACGAAACATTTGACACATCGTCATAATTCACCCAACTGCTCAAATCCGTTCCCTCTGCTTCTTTGGCTGTGCCGTTTTCACTTGCGTCTGAGCTTCGGATTTGGAAACTCCGACTGCACCGTCTACATATTTTGCGTACATTTCGTCAACATAAAGCGAGAGGGATTCTCCGAGGATTTCAGACGGAACATGACCTCCGTCCCATTGCCACTCGATATTGCAGTCCGTTCCTGCGGCAAGCCACGCAATTTGCAGATTGAGGGAGTTGAACATTGATAAGTCGCCCTCGGACGCACCCATAAGGATTCTCGTCCAGGTGGGATTTTCGGTATCGTCGGCATCGATATAATTGAGCGGATTATAAAGAGAAACTATATTGTTGCCATTGTTGCCGTATTCGTCGCCCTCGAGTACGGAAGCAATGTCGGTTTGATAAGCCTCAAGCATATCGGAATAGCTTTCGTAATTTTCCGAATCCGTACTGCCTGATGCGGATTGAGTACTGCCGGAATCGGGAGTACTCACTTCCATTTCATCTCCGCTTCCTTCTGTTCCTGTTGAGTCGGAATTGTCCGAACCGCCTCTGTCGGGAAGTTCTCCGCCTGCACCGTCGGGTAATTCTCCGCTTGCACCGTCGGGAGCTTCTCCGTCGGTAAAGTCCGCCCTGCCTTTCATTCCGCTCGGCAAATCGCCGCTTGCAGATGTCTCGCTTCCTTTGGTATATCTGCCCTCTATGAACGCCTGAGCCTTGTCCTGAGTTGTCATTGAGCTTACTTCGTCGTCTAAAAGAGCGTTTCCGTCGGAATCAAACCAAGTCCAGCCGTCGGCACAGTCGAGGTTGTCAAGATACCATTGCAGGTTTGATACAAACTCCGCAAGGTAAAAATCAAGATAGGTTCCGTAATATCCGTTTGTTTCGGGATAAGCGTCGGCATCGTATTCTATCGAGAGGTCGATTGTGTCCTGCGTATCGCCGTCGCCGTTTATATCAAGCTCAACATCGGATTCCGAAACCGACAGGTGTTTATCGTTTATATATTCCATATACGCTTCGGAAAGATACTCCGCAAGCTGTTCCTGAAATGATGAACTGAACTCGTAGGTCGTATCCATATAGCATTCAAATGCGAGGGTCATATCCGCTTCATAAAGAGATGTGATTGCACTGTACGCAACACAACCCCAAGCGCCGTCTGAAATTTCATACAACTCGGTTAAACCGTCAGAGCTTTTACACGAGATTTCGGTTGAATATGTGCCGTCGTTGTTTTTATATACACCAACTGCGCCGACTTCAATTTGATAATCGTAAAAATCGGAATTATCGGAAGTCGCGGCGAACATTACTGCGTGCGCTCCGCCGCCCGAACCGCCTGTTGAGACGAAGTATTCCGTGCTGCCCGGCAGATTGCCGAGGACAATATTATACCGTACAAACCGAGCCGCTGCCTTTTGGTCTGCAAGGCAGGACGGCGCATCGCCTGTATAAACGGTATTGCCGTCGTCGTCGGTTACGGTGTCCTGCTTGTCTCTGTTGCCGCAGGCGACATTGACATATCCGTCCGCCGCATAGATCGCCGAGGCGGTCGTATTTGTTGACGAGGCATATCCGGCGGCTCCGGTGTTGATGATAACTGGAGCAGTATCGGCGGTGTATACCCTGTTGTTTGTGCTTGTTATCTCAGCGTCGTAATCAATTACCAAAGAACCGTTGACTGCGTCCGTTGCATTGTCAGCCGTAACATCTGCTTCGCCGTCGGAATCGGTGTCAATATCGGTCACATACGTGCCCGGTACGCAGACGGAAACGCCCTCTTCGTCCTCAATCTCCGGATATGCAACCGCAGATACAATCGAAAGAGTCCACGCATCATTGTCAGCGGAATATGTCCATTCCTGTTCGTTGTTATTTGCAAGGTTCAGCACGGATTCAATATATTCCTTGCTGTACTCGCTGTCGGACGAGGTGCTTTAGCCGGAGGTATCCGAGTCGGAGCAACCGCATAGTGAAAATATCATCGCAGCCGCAAGCATAAAAGCGGAAAATCTTTTTCTCTTTTTCATAATTATTCCTTTCGTTTACAGCACACTGCACAAAATAAATTGTCGAATTTAACAATACAATTGCTGTTTAATTTATTTACATTCACATTATAAATACATTTTGCAAACGATGTCAATGCTTACAATCATAAATTTTGACTGATAAATGTAAATTTTAATCAAATTGGTGTTTTATAATAAATTGACGAGAGGTATAAAATATGTTAAAATGGATTAAGAAAGTGTGGAGAATGGAATGTGGAGTTTCGGTTTGGGGATTTTATAGCAGGCAGATAATATGTCGGATATGGTAACATGGTTTACAAAATGTCCGAGGACA
>JAJQGZ010000149.1 GCA_021200075.1 Clostridiales bacterium
GCATATACCTGCGTAAGGCATATGGGCAATAAGGGCGAAAACGGCAGCTTTACAGTATTCTTCTTCTCGCTGTTTTCCTGCGTTGTCACCTATCCGTATTTGATTTTCAATTTCCACCCTATGACGAAAATGCAATGGATATATCTGATACTTGTAGGCGTTTGCGCCGCCAGCGGTCAATTTGCCGTAACTGCGGCATACACATTCGCACCGAGCCATGAAATATCCGTATACGATTATTCAAATGTCATCTTCACAGCACTGAGCGGATACTTTTTCCTCGGCGGTCAGGTTCCCGACGCATTGTCATTTGTGGGTTACATCATCATCTGCGCAATGGCAGTTTGGATGTTCATATACAACAAAAAGGAACATCAGCTTGAAAAATCGTAATTTAATCAATATATTGTTGTAAAGTAAAAATACTTGCATTTTACTATATGTTGTGTTATAATTATGATAATCAATTACGTCAAGCCGAGGAGGCACATATTATGAAATGTCCGTTTTGCGGTTACGGCGAAAGCAAGGTTATCGACTCTCGCCCGACAGAAGAGAATGAGCGTATCAGACGCCGCAGGGAATGTCTGAGGTGCAGTAAGCGTTTTACCACTTATGAAATCATTGAAGATGTCCCGATAATTGTAATCAAAAAGGATAAAAGCCGTGAGGTCTTTGACCGCAATAAGATACTCAAGGGTATGCTTCGTGCGTGCGAAAAGAGATCCGTCAACATCTCCGATTTGGAAGCGGCTATAAGCGAAATCGAAACCACCCTCCAATCCTCGATAGACCGAGAGGTTACATCAGCTAAAATCGGCGAGCTTATTATGGAAAAGCTCAAGACGATTGACGAGGTTGCGTATGTTCGCTTTGCTTCGGTATACAAGGAGTTTGACAGTGCGCAGGCATTCAGGGAAGAAATTGCAAAGATGTAAATTTAATTTTATTAAAAGGGCTGTTTTCCTTTCGGTTTAACAGTCTCTTTTTATTTTTTAAAATTATGGTAGATATTATATTGTTTTAAATAATCGCATATGTTTAAATATAAAACAGTAGCAAAATAAACAGTATATAAATATAAAATATGAATAAAATATGAATATTGTTTTACAAATTCAATGAAATGTTGAGTCTTTGCTTATTATGTGTTACAATAATAAATCAGTTGGTGGAAAGGTACGGATATTATTCCGACTGCCGCCCGCCGTACCTTATGCAGAAAGGAAATATTATGATAAATATAATTCCCCTGCCGAATGAATACAAAACCACGAGCGCTGTTTTCAACTGTGTTGACGAGTTGAAGCTTAACTCCGACTTTGAACTAAAGCTTGTTAAATGCGAAAGAAGCGACGACGGCAAGCTGATAGTCAAAAAAGACGCTTCGCTCGGTGAAGAAGAATATACCCTTGACATTGACAAGGAAAAAATACTCATCACCACATCAACTCAAATCGGAGCGTATTACGCATTGCAATCTCTCAGACAGCTTTGCAAAGCGGAGCTTGGCGAAGTAAGCGTACAGTGCTGCAATATAAAAGATAAGCCGAGGTTCAAATGGAGAGGCTTACAGCTTGATGAAAGCCGCCACTTCTTCGGCAAAGAAGAAGTAAAAAGATTCGTAGACCATATGTTTATGATGAAGCTGAATGTTTTTCACTGGCATTTGACGGACGACCAAGGCTGGAGAGTTGAAATAAAGAAATATCCCCTGCTGACGGAAAAAGGTTCGGTAAGAGAATATACTCAGCTAAACGGCTGGCAAAGCGGAGAACTTGTCAACGAGCGCTACGGCGGATTTTACACCCAAGAGGATATAAAAGAAATTGTAGAATACGCAAATGAAAGAGGCATAACAGTAGTTCCCGAAATTGATTTTCCTGCGCACTGTGCATCGGCAATTGCGGCATATCCGTGGCTTGCCTGCCGTGAGCTACACAGGGATGTACCAGGCTACTTCGGAAGCCTGATACCGGAAACCAAGCTGCATATATCCGACTGGAACAGACCGATATGCCCCGGCAAGGATAAGACCATCGAATTTATTTTTGATATACTTGACGAGATATGCGATTTGTTCCCGTCGAAATACATACATATAGGCGGAGACGAAGCACCGAAAGAGGAATGGAAAAAATGCCCCGACTGCCGGCGCAGAATGGAAGAAAATTCGCTTAAAAACGAAGAAGACCTACAGGGCTGGTTCAATAACGAAATACTAAAACGCCTTGCAAAAAAAGGCAGACGGCTGATAGGCTGGAACGAAATACTCAAAACCGGTAATTTGGACAAAAGCATCACGGTGCAATATTGGACGCCGAAAAAGGATAAAAGAGCGGAGCGTTTTGCAAACAGCGGCGGTTCGATAATTATGTCAAACCACCAAAGTTTTTACTTTGATATGACTTACGCACAATATCCGCTTAAAAATACTTATTCCTACTCTCCGGAGAAGTTCGGCGTAAACAAACGCAATATTGCAAATGTACTCGGCGTTGAGGGCGAGAACTGGACGGAATGGACGGATTCGAGAGAAAAGCTCGACCTATTCCTCCATCCCCGTGAAGAGGCTCTTACCGAGGTTGCGTGGACAGACGAAGATAAAAGGAATTTTGCCGATTTCAAATTAAGGCTTGACAGCTTCAAGGATTTTTACGATTATCTCGGCATAAACTATGCAGTTGATAAAATAACCGCTTTGAGAAATCCATTTGAACGGTTAAAAATATTAAAAAAGTTTTCCAAGGGAGATACTCATTTTGAGGTAAAACTGAATAAAAAATACAAAGCACAAGGAGAAAAGTAAAATGAAGTTTTCAGAATTTCCGCAGTCGGTAATCAAAGAAAATGTCAGGTACAGCGTTAAGGAGATTACCAACATCATCAAAAAATACGGTCCCCGTGAATCAGGCAACAACAACTGCCTTGCGGCGCAGAAGCACATCAAAAAGGAGATGGACACTTTCTGCGACGAGACAAGCTTTGAATCCTATAAAATGGCGCCAAAAGCTTTTTTGCAGTGGACTAAGTTTGTAGCCGCTTCCGTTTTTCTTGCAGTTGCGGTATGCGCAGCGCTCGTATTCACAAGCGTTATAAGTATGTTCGTGGCGCAGTGCATTGTCGGCGCAGTTATATTTATAGGGCTTTTTGTAACGGTTATGGAATTTCTTTTGTACAAGCGTTTTACCGATGTCTTTTACAAAAAAATCGAGGGGCATAATCTCCTCGGAGTAAGAAAACCGACCGGAGAAGTTAAAAGAAGAATAGTAATCAGCGGTCATATTGATTCGGCATACGAGTGGAGACACGTTTACTACGGCAAAAAATTTCCTCTTATGACAATACTTATGAGCTGGACTATCGGCGGAGCAATAATTTCATTTGTGATTGCCGTTATCGCAATCATCGCACATTTTGTTGATATGGGCGCTTTCGGCGAATTCATTACGGACTACAGTTACTTTTTCCATTTTCTCACCGCTCTTGCGATGGTTACGCTTTTCCTCTTTGTTGATTTCAGTACAATTTCTCCCGGTGCAAACGACAACCTTACAGGTACTTATGCCGCAGTATGCGCACTTCGTATGCTCGATATGGCAGGTGTTGATTTTGAAAACACCGAAGTTTGTGCAATGGTAACCGACGGCGAAGAAGCAGGTTTGAGAGGCTGCAAGCAGTGGGCAAAAGACCATTACGACGAATATGTCAACAGCGGAGTTGAAACCGCAGTGCTTTGCGTTGATACGCTTACAGACCTTGAATATCTCAATGTTTACAACAGGGATATGACCGGAACTGTTAAGCACAATAAGAGATTCAGTCAGCTTGTTATGGATTCCGCAGAAGAAGCGGGACACGACGACTTGAAATTTGCAAATGTATTTTTCGGCTCGTCGGACGCCGCCGCATTCACTCAGGCGGGTATCACGGCAACCTGCCTTGCCGCAATGGATCCGGCTCCTGCCGATTACTATCATAACCGCCGTGACAGCTTTGACCGCCTTGTTCCCGAAGCTATCAAAACAGGATACGAGGTAATCATTTCGACCATACTTAACTTTGACGAAAACGGTCTCGGTGAAGTAAAGGAAGAAAAAAAGTAAAATAATATCGCATATAAAATACGGATTAAAACAATTGAAAGTCCCGAGAACATCAAGCTCTCGGGACTTTTTAATTGATAAATTTATAGCAGATTACAGCGGGCGGATAATATCCGACCATATGGTGAGCAGTTCTGTTTTCCAAATGCTTTTACTGAGCAATCATCATTTTCTGCGATTAGGAGAAAGTAAACTCTCCGTCTTGATAATCGACGGTGCATTTTTCGCCGAGTTTATTTTCGAGAATCAGCTCGGAAAGCTTATCTTCAATCTTTGTCTGAATTGCACGGCGGAGAGGTCTTGCGCCGTAAACCTTGTCAAAACCTGCGTCCGCTATTGCGGAAAGTGCGCTGTCGGTTATTTCAAGCTCGGCGCCGACTTCCTTAACCCTCTTTGAAAGAGACTTCATCATACGGCTTGCAATTTCCTTTATATCGTCCTTTTCAAGCTGGTTGAAAACGACTATTTCATCAACACGGTTGAGAAATTCCGGCTTAAAGGTTGCACGAAGATCCACCATAACAAGATTTTCGATATTCCTGTTTTCGTCATTATCGTCCGAACCGAAGCCGAGCGAAAGCTTGCCGTCCGTTATCTTTGAAGCGCCGACATTTGAAGTCATTATGATAACGGCATTTTTGAAGCTGACTTTTCTGCCCTGCGAATCCGTGAGAACACCGTCCTCAAGAATTTGAAGAAGCATATTGAACGCATCGGGATGAGCCTTTTCAATCTCGTCAAAGAGGACTACGGAATAAGGCTTCCTCCTGATTTTCTCCGTAAGCTGACCGCCCTCGTCAAATCCGACATAACCGGGAGGCGAACCTATCAGCTTTGACACCGTATGCTTTTCCATATACTCGGACATATCAAGCTTTATAATAGCTTCCTCATCACCGAACATTGCCTGTGCCAACGCCTTGCAAAGCTCGGTTTTACCGACACCGGTCGGGCCGAGGAATATAAACGAGCCTATCGGCCGTTTGGGGTCTTTAAGCCCTGCTCTGCCCCGCCTGATTGCAGATGAGACGGAGGTTACCGCCCTGTCCTGACCGACAATCCTTTCGTGAAGAATACCCTCGAGTTTAAGCAGCTTTTCGGATTCCTCCCTGGTTATCTGAGTAATCGGAATACCTGTCCAGGAGGAAACAACGCCCGCAATATCCTCTTTGGTTATCTCTTTAACCTGATGAGAGGAGATATTTTTCCACTTTTCCTTTTCCTCGTCAAGAAGTGTGCGCAGGCTCTTTTCCTTATCCCTGAGCTTTGCCGCCTGTTCAAAATCCTGCGAACGCACGGCGGAAGCCTTTTCTTCCTCTATGGATTTAATTTCCTTTTCCATTTCTTTAAGATTATCGGGAACGGTATAAGCGTTAAGTCTTACCTTGGAAGCCGCTTCGTCAATAAGGTCTATCGCTTTGTCCGGGAGAAATCTGTCGGTTATATATCTTGCGGACATTTCAACAGCATTGTTGATTGCTTCGTCCGTTATCTTAACCTTGTGATGCGCCTCGTATTTATCACGCAAGCCCTTTAAAATATCGACGGTTTCCTCCTGAGTGGGTTCGCCGACCGTTACTGGCTGGAATCGCCTTTCAAGAGCGGAATCCTTTTCTATATTCTTCCTGTACTCGTCAATCGTCGTTGCGCCGATAACCTGTATCTCGCCCCTTGCAAGAGCGGGTTTAAGAATATTGGCGGCGTCTGTTGCACCCTCGGCGGCACCTGCGCCGATTATTGTGTGAACCTCGTCGATAAAGAGTATCACATCTCCCGCGTTCTTTACCTCGTCCATCGCTTTCTTGATTCTTTCCTCAAAATCGCCCCTGTACTTTGTTCCGGCAACCATTGAGGTTAAATCAAGCGCAACAATTTTTTTATCGTTTAAAAGCTCCGGCACTTCGCCCCTCACTATTTTGAGAGCAAGTCCCTCGGCTATTGCTGTTTTGCCGACGCCCGGTTCACCGATAAGACAAGGATTGTTTTTAGTCCTGCGGGAAAGAATTTGAATAACCCTGCTTATCTCCTTTTCCCTGCCGATAACCGGGTCAATCTTGCCGTCCTTTGCCGAAGAGGTTAAATCCTTGCCGAATTCGTCAAGAGTCGGAGTTTTCGACTTGCCGTTTTTACCCTGGCGGGAATTGCCTTTTGTCTGAGTGTCTCCCCTGCCGACCGTGTTTACAAGATCTTCAAAAAGTCTGCTTTCGTCAGTACCGAGAGCATTCAAGAAGCTTACCGCATAAGAATCGCCCTCTCTGAGCAAAGCCATAAGCAAATGCTCGGTATCGACAAAGCTGTGCCTCATAGAGCGTGCAAACTGAAATGCAACATCGAGTATCCTCTTACTTCTCGGCGTTAAATCATCGGGAGTAAGCCTGGTAGGAACTCCCTCGCCGATATTTTCCTTTATCAGCTTTTCAACATCCTCGGCGGTAATTCCTTTTTCGTCGAGAACGGAATATGCAACGCCGCCCTCGACTTTGAGCATACCCAAAAGGATATGCTCGCTGCCTACATAATTATGTCCTAAATCCTCGGCAGCCTTTATTGCAAGATTAAGGACTTCATTTGCCTTTTGTGTAAAATAACTGAATTTATACATTGCTGTTTCCTCCTTTTTAAGGACGGGAATAACACTGCACGGCTTATAAATTCTCCCTTACATACTGTGCACGGAGCTTATCGCACTCCGCCACGGTCATATGCTCCTGAGAACCCGACATAACTGTCGCCGTACCGAGCGAGTGAATCATATTCCCGATTTTTTCATAATCAACATCAAATAAGCCCATACAAACTCCGAGCCTTACAAGTGAAATAAGGTTGTAAAATTCAGAGGTGCTGAGCTTCCTCGCCATTTTCAGCGTACCCATAGCTCTGTAAAGTTCGTCCGTAAAATCATCGTATTCAACAAGCTCCTGCCTGAAAGCACGCTCCTGCTTAACTATCTGATTGCATATCGAATCGAGATTATCAAGCGCACTCTTTTCCGTAATGCCGAGGCTGATACGGTTTGAAAGCTCGTAAAAAGCTCCGTTTGAACCGAAAAGCAGCTTAACCGAAAAGCCGAGTTTGCCGACCATCGCACTCAGCGACGGCATCATACCCTTGCGTTCTATGGCAGGCAGGTGAAGAACAAGCGACGCTTTCAGACCGGTACCTAAATTCATCGGATTTGAGGTTAGGAAACCGAGCCTGTCGCTGAAAGCGATTTTCAAATTCTTTATAAGAATATCATCAAGAGCGTCTGCTTTTTTATACGCCTCGGACAAATCCTGTCCGCTTTGCATAACCGTAAGACGGATATGATCCTCCTCGCAGAGCATTACGGATGTACTCTCGTCCTTTGAAAGCATTGTTGCACCGTACTTATCCTGGCGTGCAAACTCCGGACTGATAACACCCTGCTCCACAAGTGAAACTTTTTTTAAATCGTCAAGAGAAGTCATATCGAGCATATCAAATTCACCTGCAAGAGGAGAATTTTTGACGGCTGCAAAAATCTTTTTGCAAACGGATTTTCTGATTTCATTGCTCATTTTGCAGGGAAACGGAGCATTCGCAAGATTCCTTGCAAGGCGAATTTTTGAAGATATTACAACATCTGAATTTTTGCCCTGAGACATATACCACTTACTCATTTTTGTCCTCCTGCATTTCCTTTATCTTATCTCTGATAACGGCTGCGTCCTCGTAACGCTGTTCCTTTACTGCGGCATCAAGCTGTGCCTGAAGCGACTGCACGGTTTCCGCTTTAGGTTGATTTACTTTTTGCGAATCGGCGGCATCGCCGTTTTTCTCGTCCTCGGCGGTATCTGTATAGGAAACAAACTTCCCTATATGCTTTGTCTTGCCGTAAATTTTCCTTATCGACGGTTCAAGCTTATCGGCAAATTTATCATAACAATCCGCACAGCCGATACGGCCGCTGTTTACAATATCGTTAAACGAACTGCCGCAACTTGCGCACCTGTCAATGCCTGAAAGAGAGTTCATCGCCGCAACACCTGCTCCGAGGAAATTGCCGAGCAGACTGTCGCCGAACATCTCGCTCATTGACGGGAACTTAAATTCGTCCATAACTCCTAATTCCTTTGCACATTCGCTGCAAAGGTGCATTTCTTCAATCTGACCGTTTATATTTTTTTTGATATAAACGGTCGCTTCATTTTTATTACAATGTTGACATTTCATAATAATTACCTCCTGAAATATTAATCTTAAAACTGATTTACTGCCCGCTGTTAATTAATATATGTGGTAAGCATTTGTTTTAGTTGGTTTGCACGAATGCGGTCTTTCGCCTCGTCGGGTACAAGACCTTTGTAATTAGCGTCCGAAATAACCGAAAGCATAATCGTTTGGGCTTTGTCGCTGATAAGACCCTGATTGTTGAGGTTATATATATGTGCTCTTGCATTTTTTTCATCTATCGAAGAGCCTATGGAATTGATAAGAGAGATAATCGCATCTTCCTTGCTTGACGCTCTCGTTATCAATATATATCCTCCGCCGCCCCTGCGTGATTCAATCCTGTAGCCCTGTTCGGGTCTGAACCTTGAGGTGATAACGTAATTTATCTGGCTCGGAACACAACCGAGCTGTGCCGCAAGGTCGTTTCGCTGAATCTGTACCGTAGGCGTCTGGTCATCGAACATATCAAGAATCATATCGGCAATCATATCACTCATCTTCATTTTCCGCTCAACTCCTTTTTATTTTTTGTAGGTTTATTTGCCGTGCAAAAGCGTTTGTTTGGGAAGGTTCGTCAAAATCTGTCTTTGACTTTCTTTGACCTTCTGGTATCATATTAGCACAAAGGTCAAAGAAAGTCAAGGTCTATTTTTAATTTTTTTAAAAAATTTTTTGTACACCGAGACGAGCGGTAGATTTTTGTATTTCTTGGTGTTATAATTAGGTTATACAGACTTATCATTTTATAAAAAAGGCGTGATTAATTTGAAAGAAAAGCTTTCCGTAAAAAACTATGCAGGATATGCAATGTGTGACTTTGCAAACAGCCTTGCGTTTTGCGTTATGAGTTCGTATCTGTCTGTATACTGCTCGGATATTTTGGGCATAAGCGGTGCATACATAACCATTATTATGATAGTCGCACGCATATGGGATGGTATTAACGACCCGATAATGGGCTTCCTCGTTCAGGGTAAGAAGCCAGGCAAGAACGGCAAGTACCGTCCGTTTATAGTATGGGGCGGTTTTCCGCTTGCTGTAATATCCGTGCTTGTATTTTTAAATCCCGGAGGTAATATCACTTTCAGGACTGTATGGGTGGCGGTGATGTACATTTTGTACGGTATGCTGTACACCGTGGTGCTTGTCCCCTACGGCTCGCTTGCAAACGTAATGACAACCGACGATTCGCAAAGGAGTATACTGTCAATGTGCCGTTCAATCGGCGGAGGAATCGGCAATTTGCCGACGCTTATATTCCCCATTCTCGTTATGACTGCCGGAGCTGACGGCAACCAGATGGACGGCGACAGGCTTATTATAGCAATGGTAATTATTGCCTTGGCTATGATGCTTTTCTACTTCCTCGGCTTCAAGATGACAAAGGAAAGAGTAATAGTTGAAGAAACGCACGAAAGAGTATCGGTTATCTCAACATTTAAAGGAATAATCAAGAACAATGCGTTTGTTTCAATGAGCATTATCGGCTGTCTGCTGATTGCCGTACAGATGTACACAAGCACGGTTAATCTTTATCTTTTTAAGGATTATTTCCAAAAAAGCTCGATGAATACGGTCTATATGATAATTTCCTATGCGCCCATGGTGCTGATGATTCCGTTTGCCAATACGATAATCAAAAAAATCGGCAAAAAGGAATTTTCCCTTGTTTGCTTTGCATTTTCAGTAGTTGCAAGCTTCTTGACCTATGTTCTGCACCTCGGCAGCGACAGCGTATACTTATTTATAGTTTTAGCGCTGTTCATCAATTTCGGCGTAGGCTTTATGACGCTTGAAGTTTGGTCGATGGCTGCGGACATTATAGACCATAACGAATGGAAAACAGGCAGACGGGAGGAAGCCGCCGATTATGCAATATTCACATTTATGCGCAAAATAGGTCAGGCAATCGCCGCTCTTGCGCCGTGGTTTGTAAGCCTTGCGGGATACGACAGTTCCCTTGCCGGAAGCGGAGTTTCGCAGGGAGATGAAGTATTAAACAGTATGTACAATGTTGCAACACTTGTACCTTTTATAATGTACGCAGTAATGTTTGTGCTGATGATTATATATCCGCTGAACAAAAAGACAACCGAGCGTATGCACAAGGAGCTTAACGAAAGAAGAGCGTCCTACAATGTGGAGGTGGTATGATGACTGACAGCAAAGTTAATCTTTTATATGTTTTTGCCGACCAGCTCAGGTATTCAAGCATAGGCTGCAACGGAGATCCGCTTGCGAAAACGCCGAACTTGGACAGGCTCGGCGGCGAATGTACGGTTATGGAAAACGCCGTATCGGGTCACCCTGTTTGCTCGCCGTACCGTGCTTCATTGCTGACGGGTAAATACACGGCTTCACGCTCCGGCACAGGAATGGTGATTAACGAAATAAGAATTAATCCCAAGCACAAAACCTTTGCAAATGTTTTGGAGGAAAACGGATACGAAACCTCGTACATCGGCAAATGGCATATGTACGCCGCTCAGCTCGGCAACCACTATGATGTGAAAAATTCGTTTATTCCGCCGGGAGAAAATCGTCTCGGCTTCAATGGTTATTTTGCAGGATATAATTTTCACCACGAATATTACGCTCCCAAAGCGTATTATCATCTTGATACAGACGAAAAAATCTATTGCAAAAAATACGAGCCGGACGAACAAACAGATATGGCGATTGAGCGGATCAAAACGCACAAAAAATCGGGTGAGCCGTTTGCCCTTTTTCTCTCCTACGGAACGCCTCACGACCCCTGGACAAAGAAAAATGTGCCGAAAGAATATTACGAGCAATTTGCCGATGTAAGCTTTCCACTGCCGCCGAATTACAAGGAGCATAATGATCCTCACGCAGACGGCTGGGCAAAATTCCTGCCCGGGAAAAGAAAACAGCTTGAGGAATGGAAAAGAGTATATTATGCAATGGTTGCAAACCTCGATTATAATATCGGCAGGATTATAAAGGCGTTAAAGGACGAGGGAATTTACGACAATACGATATTCGTATTCACCTCCGACCACGGAGAAATGTTCGGCGCACAGGGCAGGCACGCAAAAAATATTTTTTACGATGAAGCGGTAAGAGTTCCGTTTTTCATAAAATGGGGCGATAAACTGCTGAAAATGCGCAATCAAACCTGCTTTAACACCGTTGATATTATGCCCACTTTGCTCGGTATGATGAAGTTGCCGATACCTGAAAGCGTGCAGGGTAACGACATAAGCGGCTGTGTTCTCAGCGGTACGCAGTGCGAAAACGACTGCCTGATGATGGGTACCGGCCCGACGGCAATTTACGGCAACGGCAAAGAGTGGAGAGCAATCCGCACGCAGAAATACACCTATGCGCTTTATAAATCCGACGGAGAGGAATTTCTTTTTGGCAATATCAATGATAAGTACCAAACAAAAAATCTTGCCGAAGATGAAAATTACTCCGATATTCTGACTTCTTTGAGAGAAGAAATGTTTACGAAAATGAAAGCTCTCGGAGATTATTTTCCGCAAAACAGCTACTACAAAAAGCACTGGGTAAAGGGCAGGAAAATTTTGCCGGATTTGAATTAATGTTTAAACCGGCAAAACAAACCCGTTAATTTGTTTGAAATTTATATACAAGCGAAGCGATAAGATGAACATAGCAATATGTGATGA
>JAJQGZ010000132.1 GCA_021200075.1 Clostridiales bacterium
ATTGCAAGGAGATCCTCTTGAAGACCGATAGTTGAAAACGCATTTTGGTGACCGAGCATTTTGAATGCGCAAGCCTTGCCTGATTTTGCAACAACCTCTGCAACGGCGGAACCGAGACCGCCCATTACCTCGTGATCCTCAACGGTGATAATTCGCCTTGTATCCATTACGGCGCTGAGAATTGCTTCCTCGTCAATAGGTTTAATCGTGTGCATATTAATTACACGAACCTTTATGCCTGCGTCAGCTTCTGCCATACGAGCCGCCTGCATAGCTTCAAAGACACAGGAGCCGCAGGCGATAACGGTTATATCGGTACCCTCGTTCATAACATCGGCTTTTTTCCAGTCGAATTTGCAATCGTCGATATTTTTATATATCACCTGGTCAAAGCCACGGTTAATCCTGATGTAAACAGGGCCGGGAATATCGTACGCCGCTTTTACTGCGTGGTAGGTTTCGCTTCCGTCGCAGGGACAGATAACCGTCATATTCGGCAAAGTACGCATACAAGCCATATCAATAAGCGAATGGTGGGTTGAACCTGCCTGACCGAAAGAAGTACCGGCGTGGGTTGCGATTATTTTAACGGGAACATTCTGATAGCAAATATCGGTGTGTATTTGGTCGAGCGAACGAGCCGCCGTGAAAATTGCAAATGTGGATGCAAAAGGCACAAGACCGTTTTTCGCCATACCTGCCGCAACGCCGAAAAGATTTTGCTCTGCAATGCCGACATTGAAAAATCTGTCCGAAAAATGCTCGCCGAACATACCGATTTTAGTTGACTTTGCAAGGTCTGCAGTAAGAGTGACAACATCCTTATGCTCCTCGCCGAGTTCACACAGAGCGATACCGTAACATTCAGCCGTGGAAAGCTTTGTGGTATCAGTCATTGTATATGTCATTCCGCCCATACTTATGCCTCCCTTTCTGCACGCTCACAGCGTTCTTTGTAACAAGCGTCGAGACTTTCGTTCGCTTTCTTAACCATTTCCTCATCAAGCGAGCCGTAATGCCAGAGGTAATTATCCCTCATAAAGTCAACGCCCTCGCCCTTGAATGTGTCCATAACAACGGCTGTAGGCTTATCGCCGCCGTCAAGATGATTTTTAATTGCGGATTCTATCGCATCATTAAGCTCTTTAAAGTTATGACCGTCAATGCGGATAACATTAAACCCGAATGCTTCAAACTTTTTATCAACCGGTTCAACCTTCATCTCGTCGTCCACACGACCGTCAATCATACATTTGTTGACATCGGCAAAAACAACCACATTTGAAAGTTTGAACTGTGCAGCACTCATAGCCGCTTCCCAGTTTGAACCCTCGTTAAGCTCGCCGTCGCCGACAATGACATAGTTCATATAGTCAATGCCCTTTACTCTGCCCGCAAGCGCAAAGCCCACAGCAAGTGAAATTCCGTGACCGAGCGAACCCGTTGAGCAATCGGCTCCCTTTACCTTATTACAATCAAGGTGCATACCGATTTTAGCTCCGGTGAGATTAAAAATTTTAAGCTCATCAATCGGCATAAAGCCGTAATTGCACAAAACCGGCGCATAACCCACGGCGGCGTGACCCTTTGAGAGAACAAAACGATCCCTGTCGGGCATATCGGGATTGTTCACATCAAGCTTCATAAAGCGGTGATAGAGTATGGTCATAGCGTCCATAGCGCTGAGCGCTCCGCCGAGGTGACCCGAACCTCCCCAGACTGCGGTTTGAATAGTAAGCCGTCTTAATTCGTCCGCCTTTTTTTCAAGACGGAGCCATTCCGTTTTATCAAACGATTTGTAATCAGCCGGCATATTTACCCCTCCAAAAACATTATTTAAAATATTCAGCTTTTATTGATTATTTTTTAAATCAAGCTCGGGATGATTGGCGGCGACAACGCCGAAAGCGTCCTCCGCAATATCAACCGCAAGCTTTATATCATCGTCCGTGACGGACGCATTGATAAAGTGGTTATGATGTGAAGCAAGGAAAAGTCCCCTTGAAACACATTCGGCAATCCATTCCTGATGAAGCATAAGGCTGTCGTCATTTGCAATTCTGAGATAAAACAGCGCAGGCTCACCGGAAGCAACAAGGTCGAAGCCGTGTTCCGCCGCAGCGGCTTTGAAACCGTCGGTAAGCTTAGTTCCCTTTTTCCTGAAAAGCTCGGGAACATTGAGCCTTTTCATCTTGGGAATACAAGCAAGGCAAGCGGCAAACGGCTCGGCACTCATCCAGTAAGAACCGGTATAAACAACCGACGAAGCCGTATTTTTCATATGCTCGCCGCCGCAAACTGCCGACATATTGTAGCCGTTTGCAAGCGCTTTACAAAAGCAGCTCAAATCCGCCTTAATGCCGTAATAATGGTCTGAACCAGCTATATCGAGACGAAAACCGGTACGCACATCGTCGAATATAAGCACCATACCGTGATCGTCGCAGAATTTGCGAACCTTTGCCCACTGCTCCTTTGTGGCGCAGACATTATCATAGAAATTACCGTGGTCGTAAGGCTGAGCGATAAGACCAGCAACATCGCCGCCGCAGGCATCATATGCCTCCTGCATAGCGTCAATATCAAACCACGGAACAACGATGTTGTTTTGCACTTCCTCCGGTAGGATACCCGGATAATCTATCTTCTGCGCCCACTGGAAATCGCCGTGATAATATCCCTTGAAGAACATCATCTTTTTCTTACCGGTATGGGCACGGGCGCACATAACGCTGAATGTGGTGGCGTCCGAACCGTTTTTCATAAAGAAAGCCCAATCGGCAGATGTGACGGTATCTTTGAGAAGCTCGGCACATTCCACCATCTTATATGACGGAGATGTGGTGCAGTTGCCGATTTTAAGCTGTTCCATTGCGGCGGCATCTACATCGTCATCGCAGTAGCCGAGAACATTAGGGCCGTAAGCGCACATAAAATCAAGATATTTATTGCCGTCTACATCCCAGAAATATGTACCCTTTGCGTGGTCGAGCATAAGGGGCCATTTGGTTATCGGCAGGAACAACCCCTCCGACGGGCCGAGATGACCGTAAACACCGGACGGAATTGCGTCAAGCGCTCTATTGAACCACTCCCGTGATTTTTCGTGTGTATATTCAGGATATTTACTCATAATCACTGCCCTCCTCAGCCTAAGTATACGGCTACTCTGTCAAGAATACGATTTGCATTATCAATCATATTAATCATACCGCTCATATAAATATTGCCAGCGCAAAGCTCCGCCATTGTGGACGCTGTGCCGTTGAACAAACCGGAAGCGAGGTCGATTGTTTTAAACTCCATAACGGCTCTCGGATTATCCGGTTTTTTCTTAACAGTCTCGAATGTATGGTTGCGAACCTTTATAGTGGCATAGCATACATCGGTTATGCCCATTTGAATATCGCCGTCAACTGTATAAAGCGCCGACTGCTGCGACACGGAATCATGGTTTGCAAGAGCAGAAATCGCACCTGCTATCGTATAGAAAGTAAGCTTTGTGGACTCCTCAAAAAAGTCCCTGTTTTTCATATCCTCTTCGCTTGGCATAAGGAGCTTTGTGAGCCTGTCTGTAAGTTTTGTAAACGGCCCGAGAAGAAATGCAAGCACCTGCGCAACGCCCTTTACGGGTACGCCCGGCTTGCTGTCGTCAATAAGCGCATTGAATTTTTCCGGTGAAGCAAAATTCATTTTACAGGTACAGCCGTAGCTCCCCTCCGACATCATACAACCATCTGTGCTGAAATGAAAAGTACAGCACGGCCCGTTTGCAACATCAAAGCACAGGGATACCGGCTTTTTAACAGCGGCGCAAATTGCCTTTGCTTCATCGTCAAGCTCGCAAAGATTTTCCAACGTGGCAAGCACGCCGTACATATTTACATATGCTGTTGCCTTTGCTTCTTTCATTTAATCACCATAGCCTTTCCCGCAACAAGGTGGATAATCAAAATTGATTTACGCATCATTGCTTATTTTTATTTATAGAATACATACAGAAAATTCGTAGAATACATACAGAAATTCAAATTTAATTTATTATAGCATATTATAAAATTTATGGCAATAATTATTTGGGTATTTTTAAAATTATCATTTCAAAAATTGCAAAAAGCCTATCTTTTTCATAGCTTTATCAAGAGTTCTCTGCGATACCTTGCGAGCGGTTTCGGCGCCCTTTTGCCACTGCTCGGCAAGATATGCACAGTCGTTCATGTAATCATTATACTTTTTCTGCACCGGTTCAAGCTCTGCGACAACGGCTTCGCCGACAGCCTTTTTGAAATCGCCGTAACCCTTGCCGGCAAAGTCGCTTTCAATCTTATCAAAGCTGAGACCGGTAACTGCGGAATATATTGTCATAAGATTGTTGATTCCGTCCTTGCCGTCGGCATAGCGCACACACATTTCGCTGTCGGTAACAGCACTTTTAAACTTCTTCATAATAACCGACGGAGTATCCGTAAGATAAACCGTGCCCTTGGGGTTGGGGTCTGACTTGCTCATTTTCCTCGTCGGGTCGGCAAGGCTCATAACCTTTGCGCCCGATTTGGGAATGAAGGCTTCCGGTACCGTGAACACATTGCCGTAAATGCTGTTGAAACGCTGGGCAATATCACGGGTAATTTCCAAATGCTGTTTTTGGTCTGCGCCGACAGGCACTACATCCGCCTGATAAAGCAGAATGTCCGCCGCCATAAGACAGGGATATGTAAACAGACCGGAATTTACATTATCGGAATGCTGCTTAGACTTATCCTTAAACTGAGTCATTCTGCCGAGTTCGCCGAACATAGTGTAACAGTTAAGAAGCCACGCAAGCTGGGAATGCTGCGGAACATGGGATTGAATGAACAATATGCTCTTATCCGGGTCAAGACCCACGGACATAAGAAGCGCATAAAGCTCAATCGTCTGCTGTTTTAGTTTTTTGGGATCCTGCCTTACAGTTATTGAATGTAAATCGGCAATGCCGAAAACAGTATCAAATTCATCCTGAAATGAGGGCCAGCCCTTCATTGCGCCGAGATAATTGCCGAGAGTCGGAATCGAAGTCGGCTGAATAAGTGAAAGGGATATTTGCTTGCGTTGTTTTTTAGTTTCTTCCGCCATATTATGTCTCCGAAAATCTTAAATAATAATTGAATCTAGTTAGATAAAATTTATTAATTTCTTGACTTATTTATACTCTTTGGCAGTCTCGCCCAAAAGCCTGATGCCCTCAACAATACCCTCATCTGACGGAGTTGAGAAGTTAAGGCGTACATACTGCGTGGTGTCGGTATCGTTCATAAGAAACGCATTGCCGGGAACGACGGCTACTTTTTTCTCAACAGCTTTTTGGACATATTCAAGCATATCGACATTATCGGGCAGCTTGCACCAAATGAAAAGTCCGCCCTGCGGTTTAACATATTCCACAAAATCGCCGAGCTGAGTGTTTATGCAGTCGCACATAAGGTCGATCTTCTTTTTGTAAATCTTCTGGATTTTTGCAATATGAGCGTCAACATCATAGTTTTTGAACCACTCGTCAACTATCATCTGATTAAGGCAGGGGGTATGGACATCAGCCGCCTGCTTGCCGACAGTCATCTTTGCGATAATCTGCTGAGGAGCAATGCAATATGCAACACGCAAACCCGGGGAAAGAATTTTTGAAAACGAGCCTGCGTAAATAACAAGACCGTCCTCGTCCATTGATTTTATTGTTGGATTATCCTCTCCGTCAACCCTGAGATAGCCGTAGGGATTATCCTCAAGAATGACAACATTGTAACGCTTTGCAAGCTCATAAAGCTTTTTGCGTTTTTCATAGGACATTGTGGCGCCCGATGGATTTTGGAAATTGGGTATAGTGTATATAAATTTAATATTCTCTGTGTTTTTAAGCGCATCTTCAAGTGCGTTTACATCCATACCGTCCGCTTCTACAGGAACGCCCTTGAGCTTGCAGCCGTAGGAACGAAAACAATTGAGTGAACCAATAAACGACGGTTCCTCGCATATAACGGTATCGCCCTCGTTGCAAAGCACCTTAGTAGTTAAATCCATAACCTGTGTTGCGCCGGAAACTACCAGTGTGCTGTCAAAGCTCCTGCCGATATTTTCCTTATTTTTCATCCATTCGGTAATGGTGTTTATGAGCGGCTGATAACCCTCCGTAACACCATACTGCAATGCGTCAATCGGTCTGTTTTTAAGAATATTTGCGCTTATTTCCCTTACCTCGTCAATCGGGAAAGCATCCGGAGCCGGATTGCCTGCCGCAAGCGGTATAATCGACGGATCGGCGGTAGTCTTTAATATTTCTCTGATAGCGCTCGGCTGGAGAGATGATATTTTATTTGAAAATGTATAATCCATAACAGTTAACCACCATAGCCTTTCTGTAATATCATTATCTGAGGAAAACACTTTTGATTTATGCACAAATACGCAAAAATATTAAATATTATTTCTGCACAAGCATTGAAATAAATTTTGCAAGAATTTGTGAATTATTCGCCTTAGTGTTTCCCACATATTTTGACTTAAATTCATATAATTTATTCAAATCGTAATTGCCTATTCTTATCGCCTTGCAAAGCTCGTCGGCGTGTTCAAAGGTGAAGTCGCCCATTTCCTCTTTAAGATTGACATTAAGCCCTCTTTCCTTTGAATACTCGTCGTAATCGGGAACGAAGAAATAAAGAGGCTTCATAAGCACGCTTGCTTCAAACGCACAGGCGGAATAATCGGTAATTACAACATCCGCAATCTTGAGCAAATCAATGGACGAAAAATCGCCGTTGTACGAAAACTCGGGTTCAACCCTCATCTTGGAGGAAAGAGGATGTGGACTGACGATAAGATGATAGCCTGTCATATCCTCAAATTCCACCTTGAGCTGCTGGGCAACATACGCTTCCCTGTCCCTGAATGTGGGGAGATAGAGAACAATTTTTTTATCCCCGAGCGCCGGATTTTCCTTATAAAACCTTGCGGAAGCCTCGTTATCGGTGAGAAACTCGTCAACTCTCGGAAGCGGACAAATTTTCATCTTATCCGCCTTGCAATCGAAAGCTTCCATATAAAACAGAGCCGTCGCTTTGCTCGGTGCAAGAACATAATCATAATTCTTGTGCATACACATAGCGTTGCTTATTCTTTCGTCCCTGCCCTCTTTAAGACCGACGCTCTGGAAGCCGAATTTCTTGATTGCTCCGAGTGCGTGCCACATCTGAATAACTTTAAGCTCGCTCTTATGTTTAAGGCAGGAGACGGTGATGGAATATGTGTCAAGAATCGCAACACGGGAGGTGGCGAGATAATACATATCCCCGATAACCGCAAAGCAATATTTGATTTTTGCCGCAAATCCGTCCGGTATCATTCTAAGCCGAAAGACCTGCTCGGTATCGGGCATTTCCTGCTCAATCGCCTTTTCAAGCAATGCCATATCGACGCTTTTGCCGTTGCTTTGGCGGGAAAGATAAACAATCCTGTTCTTTGTCTTAAAAAGCTTAATCGGGGCATAGATAATTCTGATGCCGAGCTTTAAAATCGCAAACAAAATAACTTTCATAATTTAATAATCAGTCCGAATAATTATTCGTATAGCGGATATTTTGCACAAATTTCCGCAACGCCGTTTGTAATATATTCTTTCTTATTTTCAAAATCCGTAACGGCAAGATAAATATATTCAGCTATCTTATCCATTTCCTGAGTACCGAGACCTCTTGTGGTAGCCGCCGGAGTACCGATACGCACGCCGGAGGTAACGAACGGAGAAAGCGGTTCGTTGGGAACGGTATTTTTATTAAGAGTAATATGAACATCGTCAAGCCTGTTTTCAAGCTCCTTGCCGGTTACGCCGGTACCTCTGAGGTCAAGCAGGCAAAGGTGGTTATCCGTACCGCCGGAAACGAGATTAAGCCCTCTGCTCTTGAGTCCGTTCGCAAGTGCCTGAGCATTGTCGATAGCTCTCTGCTGATACTCTTTAAATTCGGGTTTGAGCGCCTCGCCGAAGCAAATAGCTTTGCCGGCGATAATATGCATAAGCGGGCCGCCCTGCGTACCCGGGAATACTGCGGAATTGAGCTTCTTTGCGAGATATTCGTTATTGCAGAGAATAAGACCGCCCCTCGGCCCTCTGAGCGTTTTATGCGTTGTTGTGGTAACGACATCGGCATAAGGTATCGGAGACTGGTGAAGACCCGCCGCAACAAGACCTGCAATGTGAGCCATATCCACCATAAACATAGCACCGTTTGCGTGGGAAATATCCGCTATCGTCTTAAAATCAATCTCTCTCGGATATGCAGACGCACCGGCTACAACGAGTTTAGGCTTAACCTTGTTAACCTGCTTTGCAAATTCTTTAAGGTCGATAAAGCCGTTTTCGTTAACGCCGTAGGGTACGAAATTAAAATACTTGCCACTGATATTTGCAGGTGAACCGTGAGTGAGATGACCGCCGTTATCAAGGCTCATACCCATAGCGGTATCGCCGGGTTTAAGCAATGCAAGATATACCGCCGTATTTGCCTGAGCGCCCGAATGTGCCTGAACATTTGCATAGTTACAGCCGAAAAGCTCACAAGCTCTTTTGATAGCGATATTTTCAACTATATCCACATACTGACAGCCGCCGTAATAACGCTTTGACGGAAGTCCCTCTGCATATTTGTTGGTAAGCACCGAACCCATTGCCGCCATAACCTGCGGTGAAACAAGATTTTCGGAAGCGATAAGCTCGATATTTTCACGCTGTCTTTTCAGCTCAAGCGACATTGCGTCGGCTACTTCATTGTCAGTTTCGGCAACCTTTGCGATTGAATCATAGTAATCGGAATACATTTGTCGTCCTCCAAATTTATATTTATTATACCTGCGGCTCCCCGTTTGGCACATTGCCGACAGATATTTACTGAAATATAATAACACAAAAAGAAAAGATATACAATACAGATTGCATGCAAATTGTTGATTTGCCTATTTTGAAACTTCTTCTGTTATATAAATTGTTATTGTTAAAAGAGTTAGTCAAAAGCCGACGAACGGAAAATTCAAAAAAATATAATTTGTTATTTACTTATCGAATATTTTAGTTTATAATAAACATTCAATTAAATTAGTACATTAAAATTCTTATATCAACAGTTTCAGCCGAGAAGGCTATGGAAATTATTATACACAAAGGAGGGGAAATTATGGCAAAGGACAACAGCAAAATGGTGGATTCCATTACAGCTATGGACGAGGATTTTACAAAATGGTACACGGATGTGTGCAAAAAAGCGGAGCTTATATCGTACACAAGCGTAAAGGGGTGTATGGTAATAAGACCGTACGGCTACGCCATATGGGAAAATATACAAAAAATACTTGACGGTATGTTCAAGGAAACAGGACACGAAAATATAAATATGCCGATGTTCATACCTGAAAGCCTGCTGCAAAAGGAAAAAGACCATGTAGAGGGCTTTGCACCGGAATGTGCGTGGGTAACCTACGGCGGAAGCGAGAAGCTGGAGGAAAGGCTCTGCGTAAGACCGACATCGGAAACTCTTTTTTGCGAGCATTTTAAGGATATAGTACATTCATACAGAGATTTGCCGAAACTCTATAATCAGTGGGTATCGGTTGTAAGGTGGGAAAAGACCACGAGACCTTTCCTGCGTTCCCGTGAATTTTTATGGCAGGAGGGTCACACTCTCCACGCAACGGCACAGGAAGCGATTGAAGAAACCGAAAGAATGCTTAATGTATACGCCGATTTTTGCCAAAACGATTTGGCGATACCCGTTGTAAAGGGTATGAAAACGGACAGCGATAAATTTGCCGGTGCAGAAAGAACATATTGCATCGAAGCGCTTATGCACGACGGCAAGGCTTTACAGGCAGGAACAAGCCATTATTTCGGCAACGGCTTTGCAAAGGCTTTTGACATTCAGTATTCCGACAGAAACAATAAGCTCGTATATCCGCACCAAACATCTTGGGGTATGACCACAAGGCTTATCGGTGCAATAATAATGACGCACGGCGACGACAACGGACTTGTTCTCCCGCCTGCGGTCGCACCGATTCAGGCAATGATAGTACCGATAGCACAGCACAAAGAGGGTGTACTTGACAGAGCCTATGCGCTTAAAGACGAGCTTAAAAGCGTTTGCAGAATCGGCATAGACGACTCCGACAATTCGCCGGGCTGGAAATTTGCCGAATACGAAATGAAAGGCGTTCCGGTAAGAATTGAACTCGGCCCGAGGGATATAGAAAACAACCAATGCGTTGTGGTTACAAGGCATAACAGAGAAAAGACCGTTGTAAAACTTGACGAAATTGCAAAGGTTATGCCCGGAAAATTGCAGGAGGTAAGAGACAGTCTTTACAATTCCGCTCTTGAAAACAGAGAAAGAAGAACCTACACTTGCAAAACTCTTGACGAAATCACAAACGCTCTTGAAGAAAACGGCGACGGTTTTGTAAAAGCAATGTGGTGCGGAGACGAGGAATGCGAGGACAAGGTAAAGGAAATTACCGGAGCAGGCTCACGCTGTATACCGTTTGAGCAGGAGGAAATCTCCGACAAATGCATCTGCTGCGGAAAGCCGGCGAAGAAAATGCTCTACTGGGGCAAAGCATATTAACCAATAATCACAACAATATCATTAATTAACTGAATCATTCATTAACTGACGAAGGTAAAAAATATGGCTATTTTGGTAACAGGAGGTCTCGGATATATAGGCTCTCACACCTGTGTTGAGCTTATGAACGCAGGCAGGGATATTGTGGTAGTTGATAATCTTTACAACTGCAAAAAAAGCTCATACGACAGAATCAAAGCTCTTGTCGGCAGGGATTTTAAATTTTACGAATGCGATATAAGAGACGCAAAGGGACTTGCAAAAATATTTGAAAACGAGGATATAGATTCCGTAATCCACTTTGCAGGGCTTAAATCCGTACCCGAAAGCGTAAGAGAACCGCTCAAATATTTTGACAATAACATAAACGGAACTCTCGTGCTTTTGGATGTTATGAGAAATCACGGCTGCAAAAAAATCGTTTTTTCATCATCCGCAACCGTGTACGGAATAAATAATGTTTCCCCTCTTACAGAGGATATGGAAGTTGGCGGAGTAACCAATCCCTACGGCAGAACAAAATATATGATTGAATGTATATTAAAAGACCTTTGCACTTCCGACGAGGAATGGTCTGTTTGTCTGCTTCGTTACTTCAACCCGATAGGCGCTCACAAAAGCGGTACTATGGGAGAAGAACCCAATGGAATACCGGCAAACCTGATGCCGTATATAACGCAGGTGGCCATAGGCAAGCTGGAATACCTGAATGTAAACGGCAGTGATTTTGACACGCCGGACGGCACGGGAGTAAGGGATTACATCCATGTTGTAGACCTTTCAATCGGTCATTTAAAAGCCGTTGATAAAATAGAGGGAGAAAACGGACTGTTCATATACAATCTCGGCACAGGAGTGGGATACTCTGTGCTTGATGTTGTGAATGCGTTTGAAAAAGCGTCGGGTGTTAAAATCCCGTATAAAATCGGGCCTCGCCGTGCAGGAGATGTGGCGACCTGCTACTCGAATTCATCAAAAGCGTTCAAGGAGCTCGGCTGGAAGGCAGAAAGAGGAATTGAGGAAATGTGCGAGGATTCCTGGAGATGGCAAAAGCAAAACCCTAACGGCTATCCCGATTGATTTTCAACTGAACACTCAGACAGATTTTGCCTGTAGAATTACAGTTTAAAGTATATATGGTATTAAAAAAGACTGCTCATTTGTAC
>JAJQGZ010000082.1 GCA_021200075.1 Clostridiales bacterium
CATGTTACCATATCCGACATATTATCCGCCCGCCGTATTTGAGTAAAAATAAATGCCTTAAGCTATATAAGCATTATTAAAGGGCTGTCTCACAATTTTGAAGTGAGACAGCCCTTGTTGTGTTTTAATATTTATTTATATACTCTTTTTATTCGTGGATTTACCAATAACGGCGATATGTCAACGCTTGCGGTGTCGCCGATTTTCACATCGCTACCCGTGATGTCAACTGCCGTGTGCGATAATCCGATTTCGCCGATTACGCTGTACATTCTGCCGTTTATTCTGACATACATCTGCGATTTTTTCAAATATTTTTTAAATTGCGAAAACACCGAGCGAAGGTCGGCAATTTCCTTTTCCTTTGCCAGCCCGAATCCGTCGTAGTGACCTATCGGAACAATTGCGATTTTCGTTTCCCTCTTGGTTTTGTAAAGACCGTTGTAGCCGATTGAATATCCTGCCGGAAAGGTCTTTGTTTCTATAACCTCAGCTTCGAGCGAGCCGAGACGGTTAAGACCGATTTCGCTTTTTGTTATCACTCTTCCGGTGAAAGCCGAGCCGATTCTTACTGCGTCAAGGCACACATCCTCGGCGTTGAGCAGAGCGGGGGAGTTGGCGGCGTGGAGAATGCCAACTTCTTTGCCTGCCTTTTTGATTTGCTCCATAGCGTCCTTGAATATTTGAAGCTGTGCTTCGGTGAGCGGTGTGTTTGTAAATGCAGATGAAAAATGGGTGTACGCTCCCGTAAAATTCAGATTTTCAAAATCATAGCATTTTATTGCATCCTCAATTTCGCTCGGCAAAAATCCGTACCTGCCAAGCCCCGTATCAATTTTCAGGTGGCAGTCGGTTTTAACTTTGAGTTCTGCGGAAACCTTGTTTATTACCCTTGCAGCTTCAAGCGAGCCGATTGTAGCCGTGCAGTGATTTTCGGCTATAATTTTCGCTTCCGCTTCAATTGCGGTGGAGCGCATAATGAGTATATTTTGTGTGTCGAGTATATTTTTCAGTATTTCGATATCGTCAACCTCAGTAACCGCAAAGGTGTTAATTCCGTTTTGTGCAAGTATCTTTGTAAATTCCTCGATACCGAAGCCGTAGCCGTTGCCCTTAACAACTCCGATAAGGTCAACTCCGGCTTTTTTCTTTATCAGCTTGATATTTTCCTCAAGCTTCTTTTTATCAATTACATATCTGCTCATTTTATTTACCGATTATCTGATTTTAGCAAGTATTTTTACAGCCGTGTTGTAGAGCGAATATATCGGCTTGTTGATAACATAGTCAAATTCGCCTACAAATTCTTTCATATATCCGCCGAAGCCGTGCTTAAATCTCCACAGTCCGTAATGCGGATTATCGGGATTTTGGCAGTCGCCCGATATGCCGCCGAAATCGTAGGTCTTACAGCCGCATTCCATACCCCACTGCATCATCGCCCATTGCAAAGCGTAGTTGGGATATACATTCCTGTGAGCGTTTGACGAAGCGCCGTACTGGTATTTCATCACATTCTGTCCCCATTTTATTGCAAGCGTGCCTGCGATTGCTTCTCCGTTATAATACGCCATATAAAGCCGCGCGTCGTCCGTCATACAGTCGAGTATTTTTTCAAAATACCATTTCGGTCTGGTGGAAAAGCTGTCTCTTTCTCCGGTTTCGCTCATTATTCTCACAAAATCGTCGAGCGCTTCCTTGCCGCAAATTTTGACCTCAACGCCCTTTCTCAGCGCTTTTCTTATTCTGTTTCGGTAGTCCGATTTAAAGGTGAGCATAAGCTCGTCCTCGGTCATATCGTTGTAATCGAAGCAGTAGACAAATCTCGGCTGTACATTTTCAAAATCCATACACCCCGGGTTTAGTTCCGTAAAGCCTTTTTTGAGCAAATGCTCCTTGTACGCTTTGTTTTCAATCACAATTTCCGGGTCTATTTTCAGGCAGTATGCTTTGTATTTTTTGCCGATTTCAAGTAATCCGTCAAAGAGTGCGTCGAATGTTTCAAAATCGTTTTCGTCGCATACAAAGCCTCGGCAACAGTACATCAGCGAATATTTTATAATCGGTATGCTGCGTATCAGCACGCTTGCACTGCCTTTGATTTCGCCGTTTTCGTCCTTTAGCATTATTGCTTCAAATTTCCAGGCACTTTTTACCTTTGCCCATTTTGACGAATGTTGAAAAAGCCCTTTTAGATGCTTTTTGATAAAGCTTTCGTATTCGTCAAGATTGTCCTTGTTTACTCTAACTATCATTTTATCGCTCCGTATCGGTTTATGTTTAAGCGGCGGAATTTTAATGCCGTTATTATAATTTATAATTTCAAAAAGATGTCCCGCTCAAACGAGCCGATCCCCTGATTAAAATTCCCGTATATAAAATAATTATAACAAATCATATTCGGTTTGTCCATATCAGAAGAGAATTTCCGAAAAAACAAGATCGGCAGGTTTAGTTGCCGACCCTGTTATTAATATTTATTTTACTTTAACTGTCTGCGTTTTTGACCACGCACCGTAAACCTTAACGCCGTTTACCTTTGTATACGCTCTTACACGAACGTAATATTTGCGTGAGCTTTGGGCGGTTTTGATTGTTTTTGAGGATTTCGATTTTCCACTTACCGTTACGGTTTTACGGTTTGAAGTAAATTTCTTAGTCGTTGACCATTGAATTTCGTAGCCCGTGCAGGCTGTGGTCTTCCACTTCACGGTAATCCGCTTCTTGGCGGAGCTTTTCGCCGATTTAACTGTCACCTTTTTCGCCTTTGTTGCGGCTTTCAGCTTATTGCTCTTTGTGCCGGTAACTCCGTCTTTTACCGCCGCAACCTTAAACTTGTAGGTTGTGCCTGCTTTGAGGCCGGTAATCTTGTAGGTGTTTTTCGATGAGCTTACTCTTGCTTTTTCCTTATAGCTTTCAGAGGAAGTGTTGTAAACATAGATTATATATTTCTCTGCGTCAACGATTTCATTCCAGGTAATTTTTATCGAGGTTGTTGTTCTCGATTTCATCGCAACTCCCGACACCTTGCTGCCGAGCGTTACTCTTGTATCAACATCTGAGTATTCTCCCCAGATTGTCTCGTCTGACGAGTTGGTTCCTCCTGCCGCAATCTTTACGGAATATTTATTGCCCTGTGTAAGGTTGCTGATTGTCGCCGAGGTTCCCGTTACGGTTTTGGTAAATGTGGTGCCGGCTGTGTTGTTGGTTATATAAAGTCTGTAGCTTGACGCTCCGGCAACGGCGCTCCATTTGTATTTAAGCGAGGTTTTGCCGTTTGACACAAAGGTCAAGTCCTCAACCTTTGCAGGTACTATCTTGAACCTGTAGGTCTGGCTGTAGCCGTCATAATTGCCTGTTCCGACAGCTTCGACAATGCCGTAGCCGAGCTTTTTATTGCTTGAATATTTGAGAGTGTAATCTACATCCTTAGTCAGTACGGAATTTGAATCGAACGAAACGGACGGCTCGGGAGTTATCGCCGAACCCGTGTACACTTGGTCTTCAAGATCAATAACATCGTCAATGTAGCGGAAGTTGACATCGGTATTTCCGCTGATGCCCGACACGGAGCCTTTTGACGAATACTGCCAGTATTCATAGTCACCCGAATAGCTTGTGCTTGTTGTATAATGCGCAAGCCAAATGGTGTAAAGCGAGGAAATGTTGCTCACATTCATACGGTTTTCAAGGAAGCTCTTACTCGCATACAGGCAGGCGTCGTATCCTGCGGAGGAAACCGTGTCCAAAAACGCCAGAACGTTTGCTGTCATTTTTGATTTTGACAGGCTTGCACTGTCAAGTCTGCCTGCCGATGTGCCTGCAAATTCATAGTCCATAACAACGGGCATTGTTATATCGTAGCTTGAAATTGCGGACAGAAGCTTTGTAGCCTCCTGCACCGCCTCGGTGGTTGTGAGAGCCTGCGAGTACCAGTAAACTCCTACCTTAAGCCCTGCCGCAAGCGCATCTTTGATATAGGTTTTGTAGTTTGAATCATAGTTGAGCGAAAACGAGGATTTTGTATATCCCGTATATCCCACTCTTATGAATACAAAATCAATTCCGTCAGCCTTAACTTTTTTGAAATTTATCGTGCCGTTGTGCTTGGAAACATCAATTCCGTATTCAATATCATACTCGTCAAATTTCGTCTGATGAGTATAGGTTGAGCCTGTATAGGCGCTTTTCAGTTTTGTTGATGCAAAAACAGTTGCCGATGATTGGAATATCATAATCATCGCCAAAAGGACTGAAAATATTTTTGCCATTTTTTCATTTGGAATTACCCCTTTTGAATTTTGCTGTAGTAATAGTCTAAATCGACATATTTGCTCCCGACTCCGTCGCAGGAGCCTGTGCGTGAATACTGCCATATCTTGTAGTCAACATCATATGTGACAGAGCCGTTGTAATCGGCAACCCATACGGCGGTATCGCTCAATAAATCGTTTGCGTTGATTTCATTGCAGATAACGGAGGAAGACGCATAAACTCCCGACGCATAGCCGTGGGATTGTATTTCCTCACAAAAAGTATTGATAACATCGGTGTTTTCTTCCCTTGTCAGTGAAGCGTCGGAAAGCCTGCCGATAAAATTACCGTCCTCGTCGGTCGCATACTCAAAGTCGATTATAACGGGAAGCTCCGGGCTGTATTTCCATATGATTTTGAGTACAAATTTTGCCTCTTCAACCGCTTCGTCCTCGTTAGTGGCTTGGGAGTAAAAGTACACCCCGTAAGGGATATTCGCTTTTTGAGCGCCTTTTATGTTGTCCCTTGCATTTTCATCTTCAATGATTTTGCCGGATTCATATCCTCTGTAGCCGATGCGGATAAAGGCAAAGTCAACATTCTCGGCAACGGTCTGCCAGTCGATTTCCCCGTTATGCTCTGATACATCTATCCCCTCGGCAGCATCTTTTTGAAAATTGTAATATTCAATCTCCCTGTTGCTTATTGCCGTGAGTATTCCGGTCACAGCCACGGCAAGCACAAGCACACAGCAGGTGAGGATAACAGCCGTCTTCTTGCTTGGCTTTCGCTTTTTGCCGAGCTTTGTCTTCGACCTGCTTTTGGATTTGGATTTAGATTTAGATTTACTTTTAGATTTACTTTTTGCTTTCGGCTTGGTTTTCGCCTTTAGCTTCAATGCCATATTTCTACACCCTTCAACTAACTTATTCTCTAACATATCCAAAAACAAATGTCAACAATATCGGCGGAAAATTTACAAAATATGAAAAATTTACTTGCATTATCATTTTATTGCTTTCATTATCATTTTATTGCTTTTTTCGGCAAATGTGCAAAAATGCCTTTGCGCTTTAAAGCGGATTATTGACAAGTTTTTATTTACTGCTATAATAATATAGATACAAGTTTTTGCACAGAAAATATACTTATTTTGTTTATGAGGTGACTATTATGGACAACATGTCAAATGCAGATTTCAAAAGGAAGCTCCCGATTCCGCAGGAGATAAAAAAAGAAATGCCGCTTTCAAAGGAAGCGGAGGAAATTAAAATAAAAAGAGATAAAGAAATTGCCAATGTCTTCACCGGCAAGAGCAATACGTTCCTGCTTATTATCGGCCCGTGTTCCGCCGACAGGAGGGATTCCATACTCGATTATCTCGGCAGGATAAAGCTTGTTGCCGAAAAGGTGAGCTACAAAATATTGATAATTCCCCGTATTTATACCGGCAAGCCGAGGACGACGGGAGCGGGCTACAAGGGTATGTTCCACCAGCCCGACCCCGACAAAAAGCCCGATTTGCTCGAGGGTATTAAGACTATACGAAAGCTCCATAAGGACGCTATCGAGCTTACCGGTCTTACCTGTGCGGACGAAATGCTTTATCCTGAAAATCACAGGTATCTTTCCGATTTACTTTCCTATGTCGCCGTCGGCGCAAGGTCGGTGGAAAACCAGGAGCATCGTCTGATAGCGTCGGGTCTTGATATTCCCGTCGGTATGAAAAATCCGACAAGCGGCGATCTTTCAATTATGCTCAATGCCATAAAGGCGGCGCAGGGCGATCATATGTTCCTTTACAGAGGTTGGGAGGTCGAGTCCTCCGGTAATCCGCTCGCACACGCAATATTGAGGGGAAGTGTGGACAAGCACGGCAATAACCACGCAAATTATCATTACGAGGATTTGTGTGAGCTTCACGACTTGTACTGCCTCGGCGGATATAAAAATCCGGCGGTAATCGTCGATACCAATCACTGCAACTCGGGCAAAAAATATCTTGAGCAGGTAAGGATTGCAAACGAGGTTCTCCATTCGATGCGCCACAGCGATGATATAAAGAATATGGTAAAAGGCTTTATGGTGGAGTCGTATATCGAGGACGGCTGCCAAAAGGTAGAGGACGGAGTTTACGGAAAATCAATTACCGATCCCTGCCTCGGCTGGGAAAAGACAGAGGAAATGATTTATACAATCGCCGACCAGCTTTGATAAAAGCACGGCTTTAATCTTGTTTTATGGAAAATCCATATTCGTCGGCTGAAAAGGCGGGTCTTTATATTCATATTCCGTTTTGCAAAAGCAAATGCCCGTACTGCGATTTTTACAGCGTGAGGTATGATCCCGCACTTGCTCAAAGCTATGTTGACCGTCTTGTTTTTGAGATGAAAAAATATCACGGCTCTTTCGATACCATATATTTCGGCGGAGGTACTCCGAGTATTCTTGAAGCCGGTCTTATCGGCAGGATAATAAATGAAGCAAAAAAATGCTTTGATATAGCTGATAATGCGGAAATTACGGTGGAATATAATCCGTCAAAAAATCTTGAAAGAGATTTTGAAGAATATGCCGAATACGGCGTCAACAGAATAAGCATAGGTATGCAAAGCGCCAGGAATGAGGAAAGGCTCGCTCTCGGCAGAACGGCAGGGTGTGAGCAAATTAAGCGGACAATTTTATCCGCAAGGAAAGCAAGCATAGAGAATATCAGCCTTGATGTTATGCTCGGCACGCCAAAGCAAAGCCTTGAAACTCTCGATTGCACATTTGAATTTATCGACAAAATGAATGTTTCTCACATCAGCGCATATATGCTTAAAATTGAAGAGGGTACAAGGTTTTACGATATGCAAAGCCGTCTTTCCCTGCCCGATGACGACGAGGTGGGGGATATGTATTTGAAAACCGTAAACGTTCTTTCCTCTCTTGGCTTTCATCAGTACGAGATAAGCAATTTTGCAAAGCCCGGGTGCGAGAGCCGACATAATTTAAAATATTGGCACCTTGCGAATTATCTCGGAATAGGATTAACGGCGCATTCCTTTTGGCACGGCGAAAGATTTTATTATAACAGGGATTTTGAAAAAATTTCCGACGGCACGGGCGGAGGAGTTGACGAGAGGATAATGCTCGGTCTGCGATTAAACGAGGGGATTGACAAATCGCTTTTAAAAAACGACGGATATAAAAAATTTGTCGATATGAATTTGATAAATGAGACGGACAAAAAAATTTCCCTGACTCAGCAGGGAATGTTGGTATCCAATGTAATAATCGGCGAGCTTTTGTAAATACTAACGGTGTAAAAATTACTAAAAGGCTACGGTGATCATTATGCCGGATATGTTCAATTTGACTCAGCAGATGAAGGAATATTTCGATTCTCTTCCCGAAAATGTGCAGGAATCCATTATCCAAAGCGGAGCAAAGGTTAATTCGCTCGAGGATTTAAAAACAGTTGCGCAGGAGTTTACGGAAAACGAACAGGGAGAATAAAAATAATCCCGACAATCAGACTGTCAACAGCCTGA
The DNA here is from genome assembly GCA_021200075.1 of Clostridiales bacterium. Classification (GTDB taxonomy): domain Bacteria; phylum Bacillota; class Clostridia; order Oscillospirales; family Acutalibacteraceae; genus Eubacterium_R. Next base: position 7,791 of record JAJQGZ010000082.1, read on the forward strand.
ACAATTTTGATGTTCCCGTTAATACCCATAAGCATAAAAAGGGGTATCGTGAAAAATACCGCCTTGATCCGAGCATTACAAATAAGCATTGCGCCTGGGTGACGAACCCCACGGTTCAGCCGGATAATGTTATGGAAATGGGCGTGCCGATTCCCGATGAGCAGAACACGGAATATTCAAAGGAATATCAGGAAGAGAATAAGCTGTAAGGTAACAAAAGCCCCGAGAATTTTGCAGTTCTCGGGACTTTTTATTTGCGGGCGGATAATATCCGCCCGCATAAAACATCAATCAACTAAGCCTCTCCTTACTTACACAAGGAGAGGGTTAATATTATTTATCTTATTTCGCTGTCATATAATATTGTGCCTGAGCGTTCCAGAGCTTGCCGTATTTGCCGTTTTCATCTTTAAGAAGCTGATTATGCGTGCCGGTCTGCACCAACTCTCCGTTGTCAAAAACCGCAATCCTCGAGCAGAATATACAGCTTGAAAGTCGGTGAGAAATATAAATTGCCGTTTTATTATCCACAAAGGAATTGAACTTTGAATAAATCTCATTCTCCGCAACAGGGTCGAGAGCGGCGGTGGGTTCGTCAAGTATAACCACGGGAGCGTCCTTGTACAATGCTCTTGCAAGTGCGAGCTTCTGCGCCTCTCCGCCGGAAATTTCTACGCCTGACTTGTCAGTATTCTTATATAGGCAGGTCTTTTCTTTTTTTGTCCATAGCGAGTACCATGTCTTTGATATTCGCATTTTCAAGGCAGATGTGTAGCTTTTCTTTATCGTAGCTTTCGCTTGCGCTTATGTTGCTACAAAGCGGCACGGCAAACATATGAAAATCCTGGAACATAACCGAATACAGCTTTAAAATGCTGTCTTTTGTATAGTCCTTTATGTTTGTGCCGTTAATCAAAATTTCGCCGTCGGTGACATCGTAAAGCCTGCAAAGCAGTTTTATAAATGTTGTTTTGCCGCTTCCGTTCCTGCCCACTACCGCAAGGTGTTCGCCCTTGGTTATTGTCAGATTTATGTTTTTAAGCGAATACTCCTTTGCGTTGGGGTATTCGAACGATACATTTTTAAATTCAACATCAAAACGGCTCAAATCAATTTCCTTTTCACCGTATGCCATAGAATTTTGAGTTTCTGCAATTTCAAAATACAGCCGAGCCTGCGGAAAAATCTCCACCATTTTGCCAAGCGTATTTGCAACGCACATAATTCCGTTTATAATCTGCATAAACGAACTGCAATAAAGCACGAGAGAGCCTAAGCCGAACAGACCGAGCAAGCCCTTTGCACCTATAAAAAGATATACCCCGAACCCGACGAGTACGCCTAAAATCGCAACCGCCGAACTGCTTTTTGCAGTACGCATAGATATTTTGCGAAGCGTCCTTTCGCCGTCGGTAAGTATTTTGTCTGACGCAATGTGATTGATTAGGTTCTGCTCGTTGTAAATTCTTATTTTCTTTCCCGTGGTGTAATCCTTGAAAATATCAATAAAAGCGTAAAACAGCCTGTTAAGCTCTGCGTAAGCCTCATTGGCGGCGAGGTAGGATTTATTCATCTTTACGGGAATGAGCAGCATAATTACCGCCATTAATCCGATTGAAGCTATTAGAGTTATCAGGAAAATGGGGCGTTCAAAAAAGCTGTCGCCTGTTTTGGTGAACCCGAGCTTCAAAAGCGGAGCAATGATAACAACGGAAATTATCAGTGTAACTGCGTCTCGAATGAATTGGCTCGTTTCCCAAATCATATATTGAAAGCCTGCCCAGCAGCTTTTCAGCTTCTCGCTGCTTGTGTATCGCTTCTTTGTAATCTGCGTCGCTTAGCTTTTGGTAATCTACGGAAAAAGTTTGTTTGCTGTTTTCTGATTTTGCTTTATCCCTAATTTTGAATTTTCAAGCTGCCGAAAATCATCAAAGTTGTATTCCAAAAAGCACAGCACCATATTGAGTATAACGGCTGTAATTATGTAGGAAAGTACTGCTTTAAAGCCCAAGCCGAGAGTGATAGAATCAATTATTTTTGCCATAATTATAACATTGACAAACGGCTTGACGGCGCCGACAACGGAGTTTAAAACAGTGCAGGGGAGAGCTGACTTTTCAAGCGAAAAAATTTCTTTGTATATTTTTAAAACTAATTTTGCGTTACGCATTTATCTCAACCCCCTGTTCCTTGTAGTAGTAGCTTTGAATTTGGTACATCTTGTAATATGCGCCCTTTAGCGCCATCAGCTCTTCGTGAGTACCGCATTCGCTGATTTTTCCGTCGGATATAAACAGTATCCTGTCACAAAAACGAGTTGACGACAATCTGTGGGAGATGAAAAAGGAAATTTTGTCCTTTGTAAGCTCATTGTATTTTAAATAAAGTTCGTTTTCCGCTATAGGGTCGAGAGCGGCGGTGGGTTCGTCAAGTATCAGTATCGGCGCATTTTTGTAAATCGCCTTGACGAGCAGCAGTTTTTTGTTTTTCTCCGCCTGAAAAATCAATTGCCTGCTTGTAAACCTCTTTGTTCATCAGCGAATTTTCTTTATCTTTCAGGGAATTTATCTTGTCGAGTATTCCCGCTTTTTCAAACGCACTGTAAAGTTTTTCTTTATCGCAATCAAGCGAGGCGGTTATGTTCTGTTGAACGGTCATCGGCATAAAATAATAGTCCTGAAACAGAGCCGAGAAAAGTTTAAAATAGCTTTTTGAATTAAAATCTCTGCTGCTTTTGCCGTTAATCAGTATGTTGCCCTCGCTCGGGAAATAAAGGCCGCAAAGCAGTTTAACCGCCGTGGTTTTGCCTGCGCCGTTTTCACCCACTACGGCGATATTTTCACCCTTGCGGATTTTAAAATTCATATCCTTTATTGTACTGTTTTGAGCTTCGGGGTAGGCGAAAGTGACATTTTTAAATTCTATACGCTCAACACTGTCAAAATCGACATCGGGCTTTTCGTCATTTTCGCTTCTACTTTCGGTGTATTCCCTGTACCTTTTGCAGTCGATAAGGCATTTTTCAATCGAATTGTATGACCAAGTCAGCCTGATTACCCAGTTGGAGAATCCCGTAACAATCCCGAAATAGAATACAAAATCTGATATTGAAATTTGTCCGCTTGACACTATGTAAACAAGATATATCCATGCAACGGAGTCACGGATAAAGTTCAGCAACGCTCTGACTGAATTTTCAGCCGCGCACAGCTTCATATGATTTGATATGATTTTATCGTGTTGATAAACAAGCTTTGCAACGGTTTTTATTATGTAATCGCTGAAACCGCCCAGGCGAATATCCTTTGCCGCTTCGTCGTCCTTGCTCAGGGCGTAATAATAATCAAATTTGTTTAAAAATGCGGATTTTTGCCGTTTAGCTCGTCCTCTTTTTTTACTATATATTTCATTATTAAAAATTCGCACAAGCAGCTTGCCAAAATCAGCACTATAACAAGAAAATTAATTTTGTAAAGCAGGGCGGAAGCGGTGATTACTCCGAGTACGCTGACTAAAAAATCGTTCAGATTTTCTATAAATTTTTGACCGGATGAATAATTCCCTTGGTAAAAAAGCTGCGCTCTGCTCAATGCTTCTCGGCTTTTTATACTCTCCGTTTGAGCGTACGGTGCGTCAAGATTTTTTAGCAAATGCCCAACCGCATACCGCATATGGATTATTCTTGCTCCGCCTCTTATCAGCTCTTTCATAAAAGGATCCATCCATATTGTCATTGTGAGCAAAAGACTCAGTAGTGCAATTACGGCGGTGAGCCTGCCCGTTGTTACTCCCTATTCAATGCAGTCAATCATCGCCTTTGGAATATATGCTGTGATTATTGGCTGGAACACAAGCGCCGGTACCCGTATGATAAAAAATATCAGGCTTTTTCTGTCCCATTTCAGCCAGTTTTTTATCATATATTTAAAATTCTCTTTCATAAATTCCCTCCGTTTCGGCAAGGCTTTTTGGCTGTAAAATCTCCTATCTTATTATATATCCTACCTTATTATAC
>JAJQGZ010000073.1 GCA_021200075.1 Clostridiales bacterium
CTCAACATCCTCTCAGCGTGTAGAAATTTGTAATTTGACTTTTTCTACACGCTGAAAACTTTTTAAAAATGTGCCGTTTGATATTTCAATTAAGCTTTAGAAATTTAAAATTTTTTCGCAAAACCTCTCGACCTAAAGTCAGGTTTAGGTGCTATGATTAAAATATAAAATGTTACCGTTACTTTTTCGATACAATAAAAACAAAGAGGTGGATTAAAATGGAATTAAAAGATTTTCTTGAATATATGAACAGCGGTAAAACAGTAATCGGCGGTTCGGAAGTACATCGTTTTATGCATGAGCTTTCACAGGAAGCACTGAAGCTTACGGCAAAGCTTAACAACACTTACCGCACTGCCGAAGAAATACGGGATATATTTTCCCAATTGACGGGAAAGCAGGTTGACGATACGCTTGCAGTTTTCCTCCGTTTTATACGGACTGCGGAAAAAATATAACCGTTGGGAAAAATGTTTTTATTAACAGCGGTTGCAAATTTCAGGATCAAGGCGGAATCACAATTGACGACGGTGTTTTGATAGATCATAATGTTGTGCTTGCAACCTTGAATCACAGTATGAATCCTGAGCTGCGTGCAAATATGGAACCTGCACCGATTCACATAGGAAAGAATGTGTGGATAGGCTCAAACGCAACTGTTTTACCCGGTGTAACAATCGGCGACGGCGCAGTAATTGCCGCAGGAGCGGTTGTCACTAAAAATGTGCCGATGAACACTGTTGTAGGCGGTGTTCCGGCAAAGAAAATTAAAGAAATATAAAACTAACTGCAAAAGCAGTAATAATTTATTCGGAGGTACTTTTATGAACCAGATCCTTACATTAACAAACGAATGGGACAAGACTTTCCCGAAAAGTGAAAAGGTTAATCACAGCAAGGTTACATTTCACATTCGCTACGGAATCACTCTTGCAGGGGATATATATATTCCCGTAAATGCGACCGGGAAGCTTTCGGCGCTTGCGGTTTGCAGGCCTTTCGGTGCGGTAAAGGAGCAGGCGTCCGGGCTGTATGCGCAGGAAGTGGCAGAGCGTGGATTTTTAACTCTTGCGTTTGACCCGTCATATACCGGCGAAAGCGGTGGAGAACCTCGTTATATGGCTTCTCCCGATATTAACACCGAGGATTTTATGGCGGCGGTTGATTTCCTTTCGCTTCGTGACGATGTGGATTCGCAAAAAATCGGAATTATCGGAATTTGCGGTTGGGGCGGTATGGCTCTAAACACTATGGCGCTCGATACACGCATTAAAGCCTGCATTGTTTCCACTATGTACGATATGAGCCGTGTGAACGCAAACGGATATTTTGACTCAGAGAACAGCGAGGAAGCAAGGTATGAAAAGCGCAAAGCGCTTTGCGCTCAGCGTATCGAGGATTATAAAAAACGGCAGCTATACTCTCGACGGCGGCGTTGTCGATCCGCTTCCCGAAGACGCTCCGTTTTTTGTAAAGGATTATTACGATTATTACAAAACCGAGCGAGGTTATCACAAAAGAAGCCTCAATTCAAATTCCGGCTGGAATGTAACGGGCTGTCAGTCTTTTATGAATATGCCCATTTTGCATTACAGCAATGAAATCCGCAATGCTGTTTTAGTTGTTCACGGCGAAAAGGCGCATTCGTACTATTTCGGCAAGGACGCTTATAATGATATGATAAACGGCAGTAAGTATACGGATAATAAAGAATTTTTAACGGTTGGTGGTGCGGTTCACACCGATTTATACGACCGCAAGGACATTATTCCGTTTGACAAGATAACAAATTTCCTGGTTAAAAACATTAAATAAATTCCGTTGAGAAAGAAAAACACAGCCTTGAGTATTACATCTCGGCTGTGTTTTTTCGTTTATTTTGGTATTATTTATATTTCGTCTCGATATAGTGAGCGATAAGCTCAACCGTTTCGTCAATTCCCAGTTTGGAAACATCAATCGCCAAATCATATGTGGCGGCGTCTCCCCATTTTTCGTCACTGTAAAAATTGTGGAAACGGGCTCTTTTTTTATCAATGGCTTTAATTTCTTTAGCGGCGCTCTTTTCGTCAAGACCGTAAATTTCCGTAACCCTTTTCAGTCTGAATTCATCGTCGGCGTGGAGGAAAATCGTCACAAGACCCGGGTCGCCTTTCAGTATGTAATCGGCGCATCTGCCTACTATTACGCAACTTCCCTCGGAGGCAACCTTGCGGATTGAGTCGAATTGATATTGAAATACCTGATCCTCAAACGGAACTCCGTTTCCCGAAAATGAAGACAAGCCGTCAGTGGAAACATTATATAAAAAGCTTCTTGTCGGCTTTTCGTCATAGAACTTGAATATGCTTTCGTCAAACCCGCTGTCCTTTGCGGCTCGTTTAATAATTTCCTTGTCATAATAGGGAACATTCAGCCTTTCGGAAAGCTTTGTGGCAATTTCGTGCGCACCGCAACCGAATTGCCTGCCGATGGAAACAATATATTTTTTCATATCAATACCTCCTTGAGTATATATTTCAGTATATGCTTTTGTGCCTATAAATATTTTAACACAAAATTACTTGACTTGCAATTAAAATTATTGGTTAATTTGACGAATTATGCAAAAAATTTTATTGTATTTGTCCGCCCATTTCTTTACTTCAAGCCTGCCGTAGCTTTTCGGCATTGACGCACAGGCGACGGCAGTTGAAGCAATGCCGCCGACTAAATCCAGCATCTTTTTTGTGAGCTTTTTATTTTTCACAAGCATTACTCCTCGTTTAGGCAAATCCGGGGGAGAAGTGTATCATTTTTGTAATATCCGTGCTTTCCGCAGTTATTGTGAGTTCTCTCCATGTGAGTATGCCGTTGTCGAGAATATAGTCAAGCTCATCGGGAGTTAATTTTGTCAGCAGGAGCTTAACCTGTGCAAGCACCGCAAGTCCGTTTCCGAGCGAGGAATAGTAGTCGAGCTGATATTTCCACAGTGTTTCTGCGCTGTATGTGCAGGTGGCGTCGCTTATTATCGCATCTGCAAGCATCTTCGCCGCTTTAAAAGATTTTGCTATTCCCGAGCCGATTATCGGAACGGTCATAAATGTGCTGTCGCCGATTGCCGCATAGCCGTCAGCAACAAGCACGGCGAGAGGTTGACGAACCGGTATTTGTGCAAATTGCCCTCCACACTTAATTTCATTTCCGAGGCAGGGATTTTTTGAGCGGAAGTATTCGGCGGTTCGCTCTGCTTCGTTTATATCAAACGGTTCAAATCTGCCTATCAGCAAATCGGTGTACTCGTCCTCAGCCGCAACCCAGCCTATGCCAAGCTTGCCCTCCGGCAAAAGGCAAACCTTGTATTTGTTAAAATCGTCGCAATCATCCGCCTTGTTGTAAAAAGCACGGTAGATATAGAATTTTTCAAATTTTTCCGTGTGCTTTTGTATGCCGCAGCATTCCGGCAAATTGGCTCTTACCGGAGATTCACACCGCAGGCGTCGATAACCAAATCGGCGTAAAAATCGCCCTTGTCGGTTTTTATTCCCACAACCCTGTCGCCGATTGTAAGCGGAGAAATAATATTATGCTCAAAGCAGAATTTAACGCCGCACTTTTGAACATTGGCAATGAGCATATTGTAAATATCCCTGCGTTCCATTTTTATTTCCAATTCTTCGGCAGGCACTTGCTGGCGGATTCCGATATGCTCTTTCGGGCCGTAAAATGTCATGTCGGTTTTGTATTCATACAGGCTTTTGTCGGGCATTTCAATCCCTATTTGCGAAAGTGATTTCGGAGCGAAAATATCTGTCCAGTCGTATCCCATATTGCTTTTTGCGTGACGCTCGTAAACCGTAACATCAAATCCTTTTTTGCTCAGCAGTGCCGCTGCAGCGATACCTCCGTGACCTCCGCCGGCAACAATAATTTTATTCGCCATTTTCCGTACCTCTTTTTCAGTATTAAAAGATTATTTAATATGCTGAATTTAAAATATACTCTTTATCATTATTTATTGTAGCATAAACAAAACCTTTTAACAAGGATAATTCTTTTCGGAAAGGTTGCAAATACTGATAAAATAAATTACAATAGCATTGAAGATATTGGGTGTAAACAATAGCTTACTGAAAAAATTAAAAGACAGGCGGTATTATGATAAAAAATCTTGACGGCAATTGGCTTTTTAAAGCGTCCGACAGCAGTGAGTTGAAAAAAGCGGAGGTTCCGGGCTGTAATGTATTCGATCTTATGAATAACGGCGATATTGACGATCCGCTTCTTTATGATAATGAAAAAAGATTCAGTACCTTTTTGATAAGAATTGGGAATATAGATGCGAGTTTGATATTACATCCGACGAGCTTAAAAGTGACAGTATACTTCTAAAATGCGATATGCTCGACACGATATGCGATGTTTATATAAATCAAAGCCTTGCCGGCAGGAGCAAAACTGCTTTGTCGTTTTTTGCGCAGAGGTAAAGGAATATCTCATTTCGGGCAAAAACGAGATAAAAATTCTGTTTCATTCTCCTGTCGTTTATGTTGACAAAATGCAAAGGGAATGTCCGGCTCCCGTTAATTCAAACGGCAGGAACGGTGTCGCTCATATCAGGAAACCGCAGTGCCATTTCGGCTGGGATTGGGGCCCGGTTTTGTCTGTCAGCGGAATATCCGCACCTGTTTACCTTTGCTTTACCGATACCGCTCGGATAGATTATCTTAAAGTAACGCAGTCGCATTTTGCAGACGGAAGCGTTGTTGTCCGTGCCGATGCGGATATAAAATCTTTCGGCGAATATGATTGTGATATTACGCTTATTTCGCCAAACGGTGAGGAATACAAAAGGCAAGGTGAATCCGCAGAATTTAAAATATCAAACCCCTGTTTTTGGCAGACGAGGGAATTGTTGCAAAAGGAAAAGCAACCGCTTTATACTGTCAAGGCAACGCTTACCGCAAACGGAAAATTGCTTGACGAAAAGAGTAAGAGAATAGGCTTGCGCACCTTGGAGCTTAATCGTGACAAGGATAAATACGGTCAGAATTTTCAGTTCATACTTAATTCGGTGCCTGTATTCATAAAGGGAGCCGATTATATTCCGCCCGACAGCTTCATCACCCGTTTTGATACGCAAAAACTTAGTTATCTGCTTGATGCCGTGCAGTTTTCGGGTATGAATATGCTTCGTATATGGGGCGGAGGATATTATGCAAGCAATGAATTTTTGGACGTTTGCGACGAACAGGGAATACTTGTTTGGCAGGATTTTCAGTTTGCGTTCCAGGCTTATCCGTTTTTCCGTGATGATTTTCTCGATAATGTCAAGGATGAGATTGAATATAATGTAAAGCGTATTTCTCACCACCCGTCTCTTGCTCTGTGGTGCGGCAATAATGAAATCGAGCAAATGCAGAGCGCTTGGCTTCATATGAAAAAATATATTGACTGTACCGAAAGCTTTTTCACCACACGCTTGAAGCTCAGATCAGGAAATACGATCTTTCAACTCCGTATATTACCGGTTCTCCGTGCGGAGTAGGCTTTGCAAAGGGTGTGAATGCCGATAATGTCGGCGATACGCATTTATGGGGAGTTTGGCACGGACTTCGCCCTATGAAGTATTACCGTAGGAGAATGACAAGGTTTTGCAGTGAATTTGGGTTTGAAAGCCTGCCGGATATAAAAACGATAGAACGCTTTGCCGGAGCGGGCAAACATTCGCTTGATGATGAAATGCTCAAAGCGCATCAAAAATGTGCAAACGGAAACGATAAAATAATTTACTATATTGTTTCACGCTTTGATCTTCCGTCGAGGTTTGAGGGTTATGTCTACCTGTCGCAGGTGACACAGCTTGAATGTATAGCTGATGCAGTTGAGCATTGGCGCAGGAATAAAGGCAGATGCAACGGCGCAATGTATTGACAGCTTAACGATTGCTGGGGAGTTTGCTCGTGGTCGGGCATTGATTTTTACGGCAATTACAAGGCGCTTATGTATCGTGCAAAATATTTTAACGCACCCTTGTGCCTTTCGTTTGAGGATACAAAAACAATATAAAGATATTTGTCATCAATGATTTTAACGAGGATAAGTCCGTAAAAATTGAATACACGGTTTTTGATTTTGAAAGCGGAGAAATTGAAACTGAAGAAAAGCAGCTAACCGTTCCGGCGCTTAAAAACAAAACGGCTTTTGATATTGATTTACCAGAGCTTAAAAAGCATTTCGATCTCAAGAAAACGGGAATATCCGCAAGACTTATCGAAAACGGCGAAGTCGTTATGCAAAAAAACATTTCTTTTTGATAAGGGAAAAATCTTTTTTTGCCGAAAGCGAAGTTTAAAAGCATTATAACCGTAGGTGAGAACGAGCTGAGAGTATGTGTCACTTCCAATAAATTCGCAAGGTTTGTAAGGATAGAAAGTACAAAATCCACTCTTCCTTTGAGCGATAATTCCTTCGACCTCTTACCCGGGCAAAGCGTGAGCGTAAGTATAAAAAAAGACTCATCTCTTTCTTTGACCGAACAGGCAAAAAGCATACGCATATACAGCCTTTGCGACATAAAGCCGTGCGCCGATACTTTTCTTCAAAGGATAAAAAGCCGCAAGGTTTTCCTTTCTCTGCTCAATATCGGCAACGCCTTTTACCACGGAAGAATCCCCGCCGATATTAAACAGCAGGATATATTATAAAATAATACTTGACAAAATTTTACAATGTGCTATTATAAATATGTTATTTAGTTTATCAGTCTCAGTGAGAGTGGACCTTGCGTCCACTCTCTTGTTATTATCGGCAGGCTGAGGACGGGAGGTTTATCATTTGAGCGTAAAGGGAAATACAGTTTCAAAAGTCAGGGAAATAGTAGAGCCTTATGCAGCCGAACTCGGGCTTGACATATGGGACATACGCTATGTCAAAGAGGGTTCGGATTGGTATTTGCGTATTTTTATTGATAAGGAATCGGGCGTTTCAATAGACGATTGCGTCGATTTAACCCACGCAATTACAAAACCGCTTGACGACGCCGACCCAATCAGCCAAAGCTATCTTTTGGAGGTAAGCTCTCCGGGTATCGAGAGGGAGCTTGTCAAAGATGAGCATTTTGAAAAATATATTAATGCAGACATAACAATGCGTCTGATAAGACCGATTGATAATGTAAGGGATTTCAGCGGAGTTTTAAGCGCATATAATAACGGAGCAATAACCGTTACTCTGCCGGACGGCAATACCCTTACGGTAAATAAAAAGGAAACATCATATATCAAACTTGATGATTTTGACATTGATGCATTGAAAGGATGACAGGAAAATGAACAAGGAATTTTTTGATGCGGTAAGCGCATTGTCGGCCGAAAAGGGAATACTCGAGAGCTATATTTACGAAAAGGTTGAAATGGCTTTGGTCGTTGCGGCAAAGCACGATTTCAACGGCAGGGATATAGTTCACTGCGAAATTGACCCGGAAAAGCAAAAAATAAAGCTTTATGCCACAAAGAATGTTGTCGAGGAGGTTGTCGATCCCGATACCGAGCTTACTCTCGAGCAGGCACAGCTTATACGCAAGTCCGCCAAGGTCGGCAAAGCAATTGATATTCCTCTTAAAATGAAAGATTTCAGCAGAGTAATAGCAATGACCGCTAAGCATGTTATCCGCCAGGGTATACGAGAGGGCGAAAAAGGCGTTATTATCGAGGAGTTCAAGTCGAAAACTCAGGAAATTATCACCGGCAAGGTTGAAAGAATCGATCCTGTCAGCGGCAATGTAGTTCTGTCAATAGGCAAAAACAACGCCGTGCTTACAAAGCTTGAACAAATCCCCAACGAAAAGTTCAAGGAAGGCGAAAATGTAAAGGTATATCTCGTCGATGTGCAGGAAGACAGCCTAGGCAGGTCGCCGAGAATTGTGCTTTCAAGGACTCATCCCGGAATGGTTCGCCGTTTGTTTGAGCAGGAAATACCCGAAATATACGACGGTACAATCGAAATCAGAGGCCTTTCCCGTGAGGCGGGACTCAGGACTAAAATTGCCGTTTCTTCAAACAATGAGAATGTTGAACCCGTAGGCGCCTGCATAGGCCCGAGAGGACAGAGAATTGATAATATAGTTTCCTCAATCGGCGGAGAAAAAATCGATGTTGTCAAATACAGCAACGACATCGACGAGTACATTGCTTCTTCACTTTCTCCCGCAAAGGTTTGTTCCGTTGAGGTGCTTGACGAAGAGGCTAAGATGAGCAGGGTTACCGTACCCGACAATCAGCTTTCCCTTGCCATAGGCAATAAAGGTCAAAATGTTCGTCTCGCCGCCAAGCTCACCGGATGGAAGATTGACATCAAGCCCGAATCGGGATTCTTTGAAGGGCATGATGAAAATGAAAAATAAAAAAATTCCGATGAGGAAATGCACCGGCTGCGGAGAAATGTTTGATAAACGTACGCTCGTGCGTGTGGTAAAAAGTCCCGACGGTGAAATTTCGCTTGATTTAACCGGTAAAAAATCCGGCAGGGGAGCTTATGTGTGCAAAAATGCGCAGTGCCTTGCCAAGGCGAGGAAGCGCAAGGTTTTTGAACATTCGTTTTCCGTTAAAATCAGCGACGACATTTACGGCCGTCTGGAAGCTCAAATAAAAGAAATAAACGAAGACAATATAAACAACTGATATGAACAAAGAAAAGATTTTTTCAATGCTCGGTCTTGCAAGGAGAGCAGGCAGGCTTGCTTACGGGCACGATGCCGTTAAGCAGTCGGTTATAAAAAAGCGTGCCTGTATGCTTATATTTTGCAGTGATGTATCTCCCCGCCTTGTCAGGGATTTTGAGTATACGGTGCAAAAGCAAAATGCAAATATACCTCTTTTCAAAACTTCGCTGACTATGGAGGAAATTTACTTTTATGCCGGCTGTCGTGCAGGAGTAATCGCCGTAGAGGACGAAAATTTTTCAAACAAAATAATTTCACTATTGATACAGGAGGAAAATGCGAATGGTAATTAAAATCAAAGTTTCCGACATAGCGTCAAATTTCGGTAAAAGCAATAAGGAAATAATCAATATTCTCTCGGAATATTGCGGAGAGCCTGCAAAAAAAGCCAATACCGCTCTTGAGGAAAGAGAGCTTAATATCCTCTTTGACAAGCTCACCTCCGACAATGCCGTAAAGAGTCTTGACTCGTACTTTGCCGCCGGTAAAAAGAACGCTAAAAAGCAGAGCGACGGCAAAAACAATAAGCCCTCGGATTCACAAAACCACGATAAAAAGCCTGAAAACAAGAAGCATAAAAACCAGGCAGCCATACTCCAAATGGCGGAGCAGGCGGCAAAGCGTGCCGAGGAAAAGGCCAAGAAAAAGGCTAACAGCGTTCCTCAGGCTAGGACTAAGGGCGAAGCAAGACATGTAGACACCAGGGTAAATAATGTAGACCTTGAAAAGTATAACCAAAAGTACGAGGATATTGCGCCTGCTTCACAGATGAAGGATTATCAAAAGAAGCAGAAGCTCAATCAAAAATCCAAGCAGTACCGCAAGAAAAAGCCGCAGGGAATGCACGCCCGTTCAAAGAAAGAGACAGAATCCCAGCGTCTTGCCCGTATTGCCGAGCAAAGAAAGAAGCAGCATATCAAAATTCAAATCCCCGATGAGATAACCATAAGCGAGCTTGCAAATCTTCTTCGTATGACTGCAACCGAGGTTATCAAAAAGCTTATGACTCTCGGAGTTATGGCGTCTGTAAACGAGGTTATAGATTACGATACCGCCGCAATTGTTGCAACCGAGCTTGGTGCAAGACCGGAGCATAAGGTTGAGGTTACCATTGAGGAGCAGATTATCGAGGAAGAGGTAGAAGACGATGGAAATGCCGTTACCAGACCTCCGGTAGTGTGCGTAATGGGTCATGTAGACCACGGCAAGACCTCAATTCTCGACGCTATCAGGGATACCGATGTCACATCGACGGAAGCCGGCGGAATCACTCAGACAATCGGCGCATACCAGGTGGAGACAAACGGGCAGAAGATAACATTCCTTGATACCCCCGGTCATGCGGCTTTCACCGCAATGAGGGCGAGGGGAGCAATGGCAACGGATATTGCCGTGCTTGTTGTTGCCGCCGATGACGGAATAATGCCGCAAACCGTTGAAGCGATAAATCACGCAAAGGCGGCAGGTGTAGATATAATAGTCGCCATAAATAAAATGGATAAGGACGGAGCCAATCCCGACAGAGTTATGCAGCAGCTTACGGAGCATAATCTTGTTCCCGAGGAATGGGGCGGAGATGTTATTCGCGTACCCGTGTCCGCAAAGACAATAATGGGTAGTGCCAAATTGCTTGAAACCATACTCCTTGTAGCGGAAGTAGGCGAGCTTAAAGCAAATCCGTCAAGGACTGCAAAGGGTGTTGTTATCGAAGCTAAACTTGATAAGGGCAGGGGCCCGGTTGCAACCCTCCTTGTTCAAAATGGAACTCTCAGCTCCTCCGATATTGTCGTTGCCGGTACGGCTGTCGGCAAAATCAGGGCGATGACCGATCACAGGGGTAATCCCATAGATTTGGCAGGCCCGTCCGTTCCTGTTGAAGTAATGGGTCTTGACAGCGTTCCAATGAGCGGCGACGAATTTAACGCCGTATCGGATGAAAAGCTTGCGAGGGAGCTTGTCGAGCAGAGAAAGACTAAAGCTAAGGAAGAAGAGTTTAAACTCTACAAAAAGGTTACTCTGGACAATCTTTTCGATACTATGCAGGCAGGAGAGATGAAGACTCTCAACATCATTGTAAAAACGGATGTCCAGGGTTCTGTCGAAGCTGTCAAGCAATCGCTTCTTAAAATTGAAAACGATGAGGTTAATGTCAACATTGTTCACGGCGCAGTAGGTGCGGTAAATGAAAGCGACGAGATGCTCGCTTCGGCTTCAAATGCTATTATAATTGCGTTCAATACCGCTGTTGACCAAACGGCAGCCGACAATGCCGCAAGAGATGGTGTAGAGATTAAAGCATACAATATTATCTATGACGCCATTGAGGATGTCGAAAGGACAATGCGTGGAATGAGGGCGCCCAAATACCGTGATGTTGACACCGGAGAAGCGGAAGTCAGAGAGGTATATAAAATATCCTCCGCCGGTACTATTGCGGGCTGTGTTGTTACAACCGGTACAATCAAGCGCGGCGGTAAGGTTAAGCTTATCAGGGACGGCAAGGAAATTGCCGATGTTAATATTGCAAATCTCAAGCGCTTCAAGGACGAGGTAAATGAGGTTTCCTCCGGCTACGAATGCGGCATAAGCCTTGAGGATTGGGACGGTATTCGCACGGGCGATATTTTCTGTGCGCATATTATCGAGGAATACAGGGATTAATAATATTGCGCATTATAAGCGTATTAACGTATTAACGAATTAACGAATAACGGCGGTCTGCGGTGTAAATCGGCAAATGCAAAAGCTTTTAACCGCAGACGGAAAGGTACGGATTCATATGCCGGGATTTCATATTGACAGAATATCAGAGGATATAAAAAGAGAGCTTATAGCAATTATTCGCACTCTCAAAGACCCCAGAATAGGCGAAATGCTCGCTGTGATAAAGGTTGATGTCAGCAGCGATTTAAGCTATGCCAAGGTGTATGTCAGCTCTATAGAGGGAATTGAAAGCGCCAAGACCTCCGTAAAAGGTCTTGAAAGTGCGCAGGGATATATCGCAACAAGCTCGGCTCAAGCCTTCATCTGCGTAAATGTCCCCAGCTTACATTT